>NZ_RAWQ01000159.1:0-26138 GCF_003668965.1 Corallococcus sp. AB030 | reverse complement strand
CCAGGGGCGCGGACGCACTCGCCAGAGCCGGCAGCGCCGCGACGCACGCCCACACGAGCCCCACGTACAGCAGCATCGCCAGCAGCAGCGAGCCCACTGTCGCCATGGGCACCGTGCGCTCGGACGCGCGCACCTGTCCCGCGATGACCGGGACGATTTCGAAGCCCTGGTAGGCGAACATCACCGTCAGGCCCGCCTTCAGCCAGGACGCTCCCGTGGCGGGCAGCGGTGGCGGCACATCCCTGTCAGGCAGGAAGACGAACGCACCCAGCAGCACCGCCAGCGGCACGAGCTTCAGCACCGTGAGCGCCGTCCAGGTCCGTGCCGATACTCGAATGCCCGACGCCACCAGCGCCGCCAGGCCTGTCACCAGCGCGGAGGCCAGCAGCCGCTCGCCCATGGGCCCGCCCAGGCCCACCGATGGCGCCACCGCTCGCGCCAGGCCCGCCATCACCGCGGACGTGCTCAGGAAGGCGCTGACGTAGGCCACCCAGCCGACGAGGAACGACACGCGTTCGCCGAACGCCGCCCTCGCGAACACCACGGGCCCGCCATCCGAGTCGAACCGCCGGCCGAGCACCGCGAACGCGAACGCCACGGGCACCAGCGCCAGCCCCGTCAGCGCGAAGGCCCACACCGCGCCCAGACCGGGCGCCTGCGCAGCGACCTCCGCGGGTGCGAAGAAGATGCCGACGCCCACGATGCCGTTGACGCCCAGGGCCAGCAGTTGGAAGGGCCCGATGGTGCGCTCGGGCGCGACGCCGGAGGGAAGGGTGGACACGGCGTGGACTTCACTACACCCGCGCCCCGCGCACCATCGCCGTGCTCACGGATGGGCGAGCAGCACGCTCAGCGCCGCCATGCGCCCGGTCGCGGACTCCCGCTCCAGGGACTTTGGGATGGAGACGAACACGTCGTTCTCCCGCTGATCGCCGCAGGCGCGCGTGCCCCGGTAGTGCTTGCGGTCCCGCTCGATGATGAGGTTGTAGCCGCACGGCCCCACCGACCCCATCAGCGCGTCCGGGCTGAGCGTCAGCGACGAGGGCTCGCCCGCGAAGGTGCCCATCATCTCCACCACGTCCGGACGCTCGGCCACGGTGAGGTCCACGGGTTTCTCTCCCACCGTGCCCTCGATGCGCCGCTCCGACAGCTTCAGGTCCACGGGGCGCTGGAAGGCCTGGCCCTTCAGCGCGTTGTCCGACAACTGGAGCTTCAGGTCCGGACCCTGGAGGCCCTGCGCGTCGACGTTCGCACGCACGGTCGTCCGGGGCGTCCGCAGCTCCACGGTGTCGTTCTTCTTCGCCACGGCGGATCCGCCCGCGAGCAGGGCGGCAACGGTGAGGATGCGAGCGATTCTCATGCTCCAAAGCTGGGGCGTCGGGCCGCGCGTCACCAGGGCCATGCCCCGGCTGCTCGGCGGGCCGCACGTTCGTGATATCCGTGCCGCGTGTCCCGCACGCGCCTGCTGGCCCTCCTCGTCGCACTCGTCGCCATCGTGGTCGCCGTCTGGCAGCGCTCCCGAGCAGTCGAACGGCTGGGCCAGGACTTCGACGAGGCGGTCTACCTGCCCATCGCCTTCACCTACGCCGGGATGCTGGATGAGGGCCGCTGGGGCGACATCGGCGCGCTCCGGGAGAACTTCGAACACCCGCCGCTGGTGAAGCTGCTCTTCGCCGAAGCCGTGCGCGTGACGGACGCTCCGGAGCCGGACTGGCGGGACGTCCCCATGGGCCGGCCCATCCCGGACGCAGCTCGCCCCGCGTTCAACGTGACGCGAGGCCTGTCCGCGGTGGCCGGGGTGCTCCAGGTGGGGATCGTCGCCCTCGTGGACCCGTTGGGCGCGCTCCTGCTCGCGTGGGACCCGTACCACACGAAGTACACGTCCCAGGCGTACCTGGAGGCGGTGCCGGGGCTGCTCGCGGTGCTCGCGCTGCTCGCGTTCGAACGCGCCCGGCGAAGGGGCTTCGCGCCGGGATGGACGGCGGTGTCCGGCGCGCTGCTGGGGCTCGCCGCGGCGGGGAAGTATCCGTATGGCCTGGTGGGCGGGCTCACGTTCCTGCCGTTCCTGATATCGGGCGCGCGCACGCGGTGGCGCCCGTGGGCCGCCATCGTCGTGTCCACGGCGGCGGTGTTCATCCTGGTGAACCCTGCCCTGTGGGCGTCTCCGTTCGCGTCGCTGTGGGAGTCCATCACCTTCCACTGGAACTACTCCCACAACGAGCACGTGCGCCGCGCTGGGCTGCCCTGGTACCAGCCGCTCGTGTTCCTCACGGACACGTGGCTGTCGGGCTCCGACCCGGGCATCTACCTCACGCACTTCAACGCACGGGCGCTGTTGCCGCTGGCGGTGCTGGGCCTGCCCCGGACGTGGCGCGAGCGGCCCGTGTGGGCGGTGGCCGCCGTCGTGGGCCTGGTGTTCCTGCTGCTGTGGAACACCAAGTGGCCGCAGTACCTGCTGCTCGTCATCCCCGCGCTATGCGTCTGCGCGGGCCGGGGCGTGCGGACCGTGGCCAGCCTTGCCGTGTGGCTGTTCCGCAAGGTGCAGGGCTCGCGCGTCAGCGCAGGTGCGTGAAGACGCACGGGTCGGCGGGCAGGTCCATGTCGCAGGTGGGCATCAGGCACGTCACCTTCGCGCGGCGGGGCAGCGGCACCCAGCCCGAGCGCAACAACAGACACGCGGAAGTGCCGGGTCCGCGCAACATGCCCGCGAATGCCACGCCCCGGCGCTCCATGTCCTGCATGGCCACCTGGAGCAGCCGCTGCCGGTCCTCGGTGGACACGGAGGCGTGGAAGGCCATCAGGTCCACCACCTCCGCGGTGAGCTCTCCCACGCCCGTCATCAACAGGCTGTGCGAGCTCACCAGCCCGCGCACCTCGCCGTCCTGCTCCAGCACGAAGGTCCGGGGCACGTCGCGGTACTGGAGCTGGGCCGCCAGCTGCTCGGTCGTGTACGTGTATCCCAGCGTCACCGGGCGCAGCATGTCGTGGACCAGCGCCGTGCAGCGGTTCAGGTCCGCTGGCTGGTAGGGGCGAATGTCCTGACGGTCCGCCTCCCGGAAGCGGTGCCGCAGGAAGGGATGCGCCAGCGTGAACAGCCTCCGCTCGTTGTCCGTGAAGGACCAGCGGGCGAGCGCTCGCGCATCAAAGGCATACATCCACATCCCCAGGCCCCCGAAGAGGCGCGTGTTCCACGTGCGCCGCCAGAAGCCGGGCGGACGGGGCTCCGTGGTCGTGAAGCCCAGGGTGAGCCGCGCCGCCCGGTCCTGGTGCCGCCGGAGCAGTTCGTGCGCGAGCTTCGCGCCAATGCCCTGTCCTCGATGGGAGTTCGTGACGGTGGCCCGCAGTCCATAGCTGCCGTCCACTTCCACGCGTCCCAGGCGCAGCCTCGCGGGCTCCGCGAAGAGGGTGCCCACCAACGTCTTCCCCTCGTACGCCGCCAGCAGGTAGTCGCGTGGCGCCTGGCCGCCGCGGAACAGCCGCCAGTCGCAGAAGCGCGAGTCCCAGACGGGGAGCGGGGCTGTCTTGCCGTAGGTGGATTGCCAGACGCGGTTGAGGAACCAGGACGCCTCGGAGGCGTCACCTTCGAAGGTGCGCACCTCAATCATGGCCTGCCCTCCAGGACGGGATGCCAGAGCGCCCGAGGGTGGCGTGTCGCACGCATGCGCCATGAGCTTGCTTTCATGGCATGGAAGGTAGGGAGGGGGGCCGGGCTGGAAATCGGCCGCCGAGCCCGGCTCCTCCCTGGCTGTCATTGCCCCGTCAATGCGAGGCCTTCCTCGTGCGGTGGTCCACAGGCACCGCGCTGACAGGGCGGGGGAGTGTGCGGGGCTCGCCGTCCCGCGCGCGTCAGGGAGGGGTGAGCGCGAAGTCCGCGTACACCGCGCCGTGGTCGGAGCCGCCGTAGCCGCCGGTGGGCCCGCGGGCCACTCGGAAGGAGCCCGGCACATAGACGCCGCCCCCGTTGGGCGCGAGGTAGAGGTGGTCGATGGCCTGGCCCCTGCCGGAATAGAAATACGTCCAGGTCTCGTTGTCCGGCCGGTCCTTCGCGACGCGCAGCAGGGCCTGGTCCAGGGCGTTGATGGGCTCCGAGCCGGGGATGTCGTTGAGGTCTCCGCCGAGCACGATCATCGCGTCAGGGAACTCCCTCGCCGATGCGAGGAGGATCTCCCGCGCGGCATTGGCCTCCGCCATGCGGCGGCCCGGATCATCGTCCACCTTGGAGCGGAAGTGCGCCGCGAAGACGATGACCCGCGTCCCGTCCACGTCCACGTGGACCTCGAGCAGGTCGCGCGAGAAGCGGGTGGCGGAACCATCTGGCCTGTAGATGTATTGGCTCCGGTGGCTGCGCACTTCCGTGATGGCGTGGCGCGAGAGGACCGCCACGTCCACGGAGGCCTTGGTGTAGGTCTCCCCGAGGTGCGAGTGGGGGAACTGCGGGACCTTCTTCAGCAGCCCATCCAGCGAGTTCTGCGTTTCGACCTCTTCCAGCATCACGATGTCCGCGTTGAGCGCGGTGATGGCCGGGCCGAGCTGGCCCACCTGTGCCTCGAACTCCTCCGGCGTGGGCAGCTCCTCGTAGTTGGTGCCGCCGCAGGCGCCCGTGTCGCAGAGGGTGTCGAAGAGGCGATGCACGTTGAACGCCGCGATGCGCACGCGGGTGCCGGACGGATCCACCGGCGTTCCGCTGTCGGGCTGCGGGCAGTTGCCCTGGACGCAGGCTCCCGCGTCCGGAACCGGCAGGTTTTGGGAAGAGGAGCCGTCACAGCCCGCGAAGGCGAGCACCAGGCCCCACAGGGCCAGGGTCGAGCGGGGACGGAAGCGGAAGGGGAGCCGCGGCGGGGGTGACATCGGGGCGGCAACCTAACATCGGGCCTTCCCGGACGCCGCGCGGACCGGCCCGGAGTGTCCGTCGACGCGGCGCGGCTCGCGGCTTCGTCCAGGGCGCGGACTCCCGGTACCTGTGATGCGGACCCCGGGTGGGAATGGCCCGTCGCTCCGGGCCCGGGCCGTGCCGACCGGCCACGGGAGGGGCGGCGCCGTTCAGCGTGGCTCCGCGACCGCTCGCCCCCGAGGTCCCCAGCCGTGCCGCCGGGCGTGAGCATCCTGGCGTTGTTCCGGGTGCCGACGCGCCCGCGAGGTGCCGACGCCATGAACCCGTCCGTTCCCCTGTCTCCGCTTCCTCCTTCTCCCGCTCCCTCCGTCGCGGCCCCGGCCCGGCCGCTGCTGCCCTGGGTGCGCGCCCCTCGCCGGACGCTGGCGGCGTCGCTGACCGTGGGTGTGCTCGCGGAGGTCCTGCTCGAAAGGGCGCGCTGGGGCCTGGGCTTCCCGTTGCTGGTGGCGGCCCTGGTGGGCGCGCTCGCGTGGCTGGGCGGACGCGAAGGCTGGCAGCGCGCGCGGCCCAATGCGTGGCTGCTGGCGCCGCTGGGGCTGGTCAGCGTCTTCGTGGCGGTGCGGGACAGCTCCTGGCTCCTGCCGCTCAACGTGATGACCGCGGCCGTGCTCCTGATGATGCTGTCGCACTTCTGGGCCGCGGGTCGCGTGGAGCGGCTGGGGCTCACCGACTACATCGTCGTCTTCTTCGGCTCCGCCGCGCAGAGCCTGCTCTACCCGCCGGTGCTCGTCCGGGACAGCGTGGACATGCGGGGGCTCAAGACCCACTCGCGCCTCCTGGGGGCGCTGACGCGAGGCCTGCTGCTGGCGCTGCCGGTGCTGTTCGTGTTCGGGCTGCTGTTGGAGTCCGCGGACGGCATCTTCTCCTCCACCATGCAGCGGCTCCTGTCGTTCGACATGGACCTGGGCACGATGATGTCGCGTGGCCTCGGCGTGGCGTTCGGCGCGAGCGTCGCGGCGGGCGTGCTGGGGCATGCGCTGCGCCGCCGCGCCACGAAGGAGCTGGGGGACGCGGAGGTGACGTCCGCCACGCCGCGCCTGGGGCTCATCGAGGCGCTCACGCTCATCTTCGCCGTGAACGCGCTGTTCTTCGTCTTCGCGGCCTTCCAGGTGGCGTACCTGTTCGTCGGCGACGCGTCGTCCCCCGCTTCCGGCTACACCTTCGCGGAGTACGCGCGGCGCGGCTTCTTCGAGCTGGTGGTCGTCGCCTCGCTGACGCTGGCGCTGGTGATGGCCCTGACGCGCTGGACGCGGCGCGAGACGCGCGTGGCGCAGACCGTCTTCCGCGCGAGCACGTCGTTGATGGTGGTGCTGACGTTGATCATCCTCTCCTCGGCGATGCGGCGCCTGTCGCTGTACGAGGACGCGTTCGGCTACACGCTGCTGCGCGTGCACACGCACGTCTTCATGGTGGCGTTGGGCGCGGCGCTGGCCTGGCGCGCGGTGACGCTGTGGTGGAAGCCGGAGCGCTTCGCGGTGGGCGCGTTCGCCACGGCCCTGGGTTCGGTCCTCGTGCTCAACTTCCTCAACCCGGAGGCCTTCATCGTCCGCCACAACCTGGAGCGGTACGCGCGCACCGGTTCGTTGGACACCGAAATGTTCTACGACCTGTCCGCGGACGCCGTGCCGGGGCTGGTCCAGGTCGAAGCCACCATCGGGGTGGAGTACCAGGGGCGGCTGGCGACCGTCCTGAAGGAGCAGCAGGAGCGGTTGGAGCAGGGGGACTCCGTCCCGGAGTGGAATGTCTCCCGCTTCCTCGCCCGCCGTGCGCTGCTGCGGTCAGGAGCCTGGAGCGCGCCCGGTCCTGACGTGTCAAATTGACAAAAAATGCGCCCGTTGTCACAGTGTCCGCATGGTGACGACGATGACGGAAGACGAGACCGCCGCGCGCCGAGCGAAGATCCTGCTCGCCGCGCGGTGGTGTTTCCTCAACTTCGGCTTCGCGAAGACGTCGTTCGAGGACATCGCCAAGCGGGCGCACCTCTCGCGCACGCTCCTCTACCGGGTCTTCAAGGACAAGGAAGACATCTTCAAGGCTGTCTTCGTGGACTGGCTGGTTTCGCTGCATCCCGCGGCGATGCAGGCGGCGAAGGCACCGGACCGCACGCCGAATGAGCGCTTGCTCGACGTATGCCGCGTGATGGTGATCGAGCCCTGGGCGGAGATGGCCGGTACGCCGATGGGCGGCGAGTTCCTCGCGGCCTGCGAGCGGATCGATCCCGAGACCGATGCGCTCCATCGCAAGGTCGCGCTGCGGTGCGTGGCCTCCATCCTGGGCGATGAGGCGAGCGCCGAGGTCTTCCTCCTCGCGCTCGACGGTCTCCTCGCGGACGAGCCCAAGACGGCGGTGCTGGAGAAACGAACAGAGCTCCTCGCGGCGCGCTTCGCCCCTCCCGCGAAGGAGAAGGGGAGGCGGAAATGAAAGTCATCATCTTCGGTGCGACCGGAATGGTTGGCGCGGGCGCCCTGCGCGAAGCGCTCAGTGCGCCTGATGTCGAAGCCGTGCTGAGCATCGGGCGGCAGCCGTGTGGCGTCGAGCATCCGAAGCTGCGCGAGCTGTTGCTGAACGATCTCTTCGAGTTCGCCGCCATCGAGGACCAGCTCGTTGGCTACGACGCCTGCATCTGGGCGATTGGCATCAGCTCGATGGGACTCGACGAGGCGGCCTACGCCCGATTGACCGAGGAGCTGACGCTTGTCTGGGCGCGCGCGCTCCTCCGGCTCAACCCCGGACTCTCCTTTTGCTACTGCTCCGCGGGGGGCGCCGGCGGGCGCTCGATGTGGGCGCGCGTCCGGCAGCGCGTGGAGGGTGCGCTGAAGTCGATGCCGTTCCGGCATGCCGGCGCCGTCCGCCCTGCATTCATCCGGGCGGGGCCCGGGATCCGGAGCCGCACGCGGGCCTATCAGGTCGGAGTGGTCCTGATGAGGCCCCTCAACCCGGTCATTCCGTTCTTCATCCGGGTCTTCCCGTCCATGTTCACCACTTCCGAAATCCTCGGCCGCGCGATGCTCCGTGTCGTCGAGGGGAAGGCCGATCGCTTCATCCTCGAGTCGGCCGACATCAACAGGGTTGGCGCATGAGCGCGACGACTCGCTCGCTGCGAGTCGCGAGGCCTGGCGTCGTCGCGCTGGTGCTCCTCACGCTCGCGGGCGCCTGGTACTTCGACGTCTTCGCATGGCTCTCAGAGCCGAAGGCCCTGGCCCACACGCTCATCGAGATGGGGATATGGGGCTACCTCGCGTTCATCGTCGCGTACACGGTGCTCCAGCCGTTCGGGGTCCCTGGGACGATCTTCATCGTCGCGGCACCGTTGATCTGGCCGTGGCAGACCGCCTTCGCGCTTTCGATGATCGGGACGATGTCCGCGAGCGTGGTCGGTTTCTCGTTCGCGCGCTTCGTGGCGAAGGATTGGGTTTCGGCGCGCATTCCCGCGCGGTTCCGTAAGTACGACGACGCACTGGAGAAGCGCGCCTTCCAGACCGTCGTGGTGCTTCGATTGGTTCTCTGGATGCCGCAGGTGCTCCACGGGTTCCTTGGCGTCTCGAAGGTGGGGTTCTGGACCCACTTCTGGGGCTCGCTGGTGGGCTACGTGCCTCCGCTGCTCCTCGTGAGCTACCTCGGCAACGAGATGTTCGACGCGTCAGGGCGGATGCAACCCGGCGCGTGGCCCATCCTCGGAGGCCTGCTCGTCGCCTCGCTTCTCTTCGCCGCGCTTGCCCGGGCCTGCGAGCGAGGACACCGCCTACGGAAAGCCTGAAGCACTTCCCATCCTGGTGAACAACGCTGGCGCGACCTTGAAGGCGCCGGTGAAGGGCCGAGCGAGCAACCCTGCTCCGATGCCGTGGCCGGCCTGGGAACAGCCTCTCTCGGCGGGAACGGTAGGTCGCCCCTTCCGCATTCGGGAGCACTCTCACCACATGGTGTGAGCCGGTGAATCCGTGCGGCATCCTGGCTAGATTGCCGCGCCATGAGCGAAGTCGCCGGACGCCGTGTTTCAGCCCTGCCTCCCATTCCCGCGGTCCTCATCGCCGTGGTGAGCGTGCAGGGGGGCGCCGCGCTCGCGAAGGGGCTCTTCCCGGTGCTGGGCGCGGTGGGGGCCGCGGGCCTGCGGCTGGTGCTGGCGTCGGTGATGTTGCTGGCCTACTTCCGCCCGCCGCTGTTGCGTTACACGCGGGCGCAGTGGGCGGCCGTCGTTCCGTATGGCGTGGCGCTGGGCGTGATGAACCTCACGTACTACCTGGCCATCGCGCGCATCCCGCTGGGGCTCGCGGTGACGCTGGAGTTCGTGGGGCCCTTCGTGCTCGCGGTGGTGGGTTCGCGCAAGGCGTTGGACTTCGTGTGGGTGCTCTTCGCGGCGACGGGCATCGTATTGATTACGCCGTGGACGGCGACCCCCGGCGGGTTGGATCCGCTGGGCGTGGTGCTGGCGCTGACGGCGGGGGCGTGCTGGGCGCTCTACATCCTGGCGGGAGGAAGGCTGTCGCGCCGAGTGCCGGAAGGGCAGGGCGTGGCGGCGGGCATGGTGGTGGCCATGCTGACGGTGCTGCCCTTCATGCTGAGCGAGGGACACCTGGAGCGGATGACGCCGGGGCTCTTCGCCGCGGGCGTGGGCGTGGCGCTGTTGTCCAGCGCGCTGCCGTACACGCTGGAGATGATGGCGCTGGGCCAGCTCTCCAGCCGCACCTTTGGCATCCTGATGAGCCTGGAGCCCGGGGTGGCCACGGTGGTGGGGTGGCTGTTCCTGCGCGAGCAGCTCACGCCCCTGCAATGGATGGCGGTCGGGCTGGTGAGCGTTGCATCCGCGGGAGCGACGCTGACGGCGAAGCGGCCTCCTCCGCCCGTGGAGGCGTGAGGTGGTAGGGTTTCGTGGATGCGATGTCTCTCCGCGATGAAGGTGCGCCTCTCCTGGATGCTCGGCATGGCCAGCGTCCTGTTCGCTTCCCCGGCATGGGCCCGGGGGAATGATGACGGCCCGGGGCCGGTCTTCTTCCTGGGGGCCGTCGTCGTGGTGCTGGGGCTCATCGCGGGATTCGTGCTGCTCTTCCTCAACGTCACCGGCCGTCAGCGCAGGTATTCCCCCATCCTGGGGCTCCTCGCGGGCCTGGGGACGGTGGTGCTGGGGATGGGCTTGAGCGAGCCGCTCCTCAGCGGCGAAAACGATGGCGTCATGGAGGTTGCTCTCTGGTGCCTCGTCCTCGGCGGTGTCTGCGAAATCATCGCGGCTGGATGGTTGCTGCTGCGCCGTGACCAGGGCTCAGCGCCGAAGAACCCTTGATATGGACGCGAATACATCCAAGGAGACTGGCGGCCTGGCCGCCCTGAAGGGTTACGACTATCAGGAAGTGGCGACGGTCTGGCTCGCGCTTCATCTCATCTTTGAGCGCCAGGTGCCGTATGTCGTCATCGAACCCGCGCCACATGCGGACCTTGAAGCCGTCCCTGTCGAGGACGCTTCCTCCAATATTCGCTTCGATTCAGCGCGCATCCTGTTTCAAATCAAGTATCGAGGGAGCGCCTGGACGGGAAAGGCCGCTTTCCGGAAGATCGTCGAGGCGCCCCCTCCCTCAGATACAGCTCCCGCGCGCAAGAGGTCCCCTGTTCCGGTGGAGCAGCTCGCCGCGGATCCCTCGCTGCGTTACGTGCTGATCACCAACGGCCAGTTCGCTTCAGACTCAAGGGATTTTGTCGTTCCCCGTCTGGAGAGCCTCCCGAGGAAGGTTCCGAAGGCAATACTCGACGTCCCCGAAGGCGCCTCCACCGAGGAGATTGCATCCCGCATTGGCATCATGGAGTTGCTGACGCACGGAGAACTCGCGACGCGCATTCGTCGATTGTTCGAGAGCCCAGACGTCGCGCTGTTTGTCCCGGCGACACGTTTCGATGAAGCCTTGATGCTGTTGAAGCAAGACGTGCATGCAAAGCTCATCGGGGATGGTCCATTACAATGGACGCGAGACGACATCCTTGAGCGACTGCGCCGTCTGGGAGGCTCACCCACGCGAACCGCGGACATGGATGACTTCGTGCCTCCTCAAGGCTACGACCAGTTCGAGGAGCGGCTGGCGAAGGGAAACGGGTTGCTTCTGAAAGGGCCTCCAGGCGCAGGGAAGACCCTGGTCGGGGACATGCTCGCATTCAAGCTGCGGATGGCCTCGCCTCCTTTCGAGGTGGTCTACGCGGATTCGCCAGGAGAAATCCTGCAACGCCTTGGCCAGGGTGGCCCATTCCTGTTCCGCGTGGATGATCCCTGGGGACAGGATGCGCGAACTCCGGAGAAGGGCTGGGCCACGCAGTTGCCAACCCTGTTCCGACGAGTCTCCGGGACTGCCCATAAGATTCTTGTCGCCACCCGCATGGGCCTGCTGGGAGACGTCTATGGTGGGCGCGTCCCGCCCGAAGTAGAGAGGGCGAGCGCGACGCTCGACTACGAGAGCTACGACACGGCGGCCCGGCAGCGAATCCTGGCCCGAAAGTCGCGAGCCCTTCAGTCAGTGGGTCGGCGACAGTTTGTCCGGAAGCATCGTGAAGAGATCCTCGAGACATTGAAGGTCCCCCTTTCCATTGATCGCTTTGTCTCTGCCGTGATCGCAGCGCCGCGACACCCCGAGTTGGACCTTGAGAAGCTCCTGCATGACGCCGAAGTGGGCGAGTTGTCCGGAACGCTCGAGCGCGAGGTTCGAGGGTTGGGCTGGGCTCAGGGCCCGGCCATGTTCCTATGGACACAGCTCTGCGTGAGCGCGGCCTGTGACTTCGGGAACGTGCGAATGCGCGCGCAACGTCTGCAGCGCCAACCCCAGAAGCCGTTTCCCATCCAGAGGCTCGTGGATTGGCTGGTTGAGGCTGGATGGTTGCGGCGGAATGACATGCGCCTGAGTGCCCACCCCACGACGGTGACGGGGCTGGGACGGTTCCTGGACAGCCTTCCGGATGAGGCCGACCACCTCATGGGGGAGTTGCTGGAACAACTGTGTGGCAAGGAAGAGGTCCACGCGGCTTATGAGATCGCAGACCGTCTTCCCGATGCGAGACGTGCCTCCCTTCCCGACGAGGTCTCCACCCGCATCCAGCAACATCTTATCGATGAAGTGCTGCGAACCCCGTTCGGAAACTTCGTGGAGGTGTTGCACGCGACGCGCCGATGGGCGCCAGAAGGCGGGCCGATCGCGCTCTTGCTCGATGCCCTCCTGCACCCTCCCAGGCCAGCGGATGCGGGCTGGTGGGAACTCAGATGGGTCCCTCCAGACTGGCAACCCTCGACCTATGAGCTCATCCAGGCGTCTTCCGACACGCGGCGGATCCTGGAGCGTTACATCCACTTCTGGCCCTGGACGGTAGGCCTCGCGCTGCACGAGAGCGGGTTCGAGGAGTGGACTTCGCGTTTCGGATGGGACCTGAGTCAGGTGTATTCGCAGAGCCTCCATGATTCCCTTGAGGCTGGCGGCCATGCCGTCGGTGAACTGGTCCAGGGCGCGCTGAGTGGACCGGCGCCTGACTATGAGGCGCTTCTAGACAGGATCCTGATGGCATTGGAAAAGCCACCGGAGGGAGACGCGCCTGGCGAATTGTATCGAAAGGCCAATCAGGGGGTACTGGATGCTGCGTACGCCGACTATCTCTTGATTGGAGATGGCACTGCCCATGAGGCCGCCTACACCGCGCTGGATGGCTGGGTGGTGGCTCGGCGGCGGCGAGAAGGCCATGCGTGGATTCTCACCCATCCCCGGAGAAGTCGCCTGTACGGGCGATGGGCGGATGCCATGCGCGAGGGAAATCCTCCGCCAGGGGTGGCGGAAGTCGAAGCATTCCTCGATGTTGGAGAGGAGGTGTCCTCCGACGACGCCTGGCGCATCATCGCGGAGCATCAGTTCGCAATCTTTGCCCCTCGCATGGTGGATGCTCTCGGCACCGTCCCGCAGAAGGGGATCGGGAGTTGTCTCGGCGCATTGTCGGGTCTCATTCCGGCGCCGGAGCTTGGGGCTGCTCTTCGCGAACGGAGCCTGGGGTGGTCCGAGGAGCGCAGGGCGTTCGTCGTCATGGCTGCCGAGGAGCTTGCGTCCTGGTCCAACGATAAAATGAAGCCCTATCGTGAGGAGCTGAGCGCGGCCATGGGTGTCCCTCTGGCCACACTCGTGAAGCAGTGCGTGCGCACGGCCTCGGACAAAAAGGGGCTTCACGCGGTGCCGCGGCTTTCGTCTGAAGACTGCGCGCGACTGCGTCAATGGGCACAGCGCCCTGAAGGAAAGCTCGGACAGGCCAGTCTGCTGACCCTGGCGGTGTCAGGAGAGTCCGTGGTCACGGAAGCAGCGCAGGCCTTGGCCAGCGGTGACCCCAGGGTTCGCATAAAAGCCGTCCGGGCGCTTGCAAAGGATTCTTCGTCCGATGCACGCGGCCTCCTTCTCCGGACCTTGTCCGACGTCGAGGCCAGGGTTCGGGAGGCTGTCGTTCGTGCCTTCCCCTCAAGTGCCTCGCCGGAAGAGCAGCAAGCCCTTCTCCGTCATGCTCACGATGAGAGCTCCTTCGTCCGGAAGGCCTTCGTCGGGGTGATGGCCCGAGAGCATTGGGACTTGGGGCGCAACGCCCTTGTCGAATTGCTTCGGGATTCTCACGACAACGGTCCCGGGGTGGAGGAGCACGTCGAACATGGGATTGCTCGGGCCGCCGCCAAAGCCCTTGCGGAATGGAAGCCCCATCCTCCAGCAGTCATCGACGAACTCTTGCGCTTCGTGGCGGACGGGTTGGATGCCAACACGGATCCAGAGGTCCACAAGACCGTATTGGCGACGCTCATGAAGCTCGACGACCCGCGGGTCGCCGCCACGATTTCATCCGCCATTCACGGCGTCACCGGGCTGACGCGCTCATCCGCCACGCGCCTCTGCTTGTTGCTCGTGCAAGCGCTCAGCATTCACTTGCCTCGATACCCGCAAAACCGCGAGGTCGTCGCGATTGTCCCCCTCGCGCGGGAGGCCATGGGCGCCGAATCTTATTCCACGGGATGCGCCATATTGGTGCTCGGGATGGTGGGCGCGCACGCCGAAACGGCTCGGATCCTGGAATCCTGCGAGCCGCGTTGGGAGCGGGCTGTGCTCGCATTGCTGGGGGCCGCATTGACGGCTGCTGCTCCATCCGACGCGGCCGAGCAGGTGCTACGCCAGCACGAAGGGATCGAACACTTCCTCGCCTGGTCTCGAAGCGGAGAGCAGGCTGCGGCCGAGGTCTGGGCCCGTCGATGGAGCGCTCATGCCAGTCTCCATGCCTGGTTCGCCGAACTCTGGGAAGTGGGGGGCGGTTGGGCCAATGCCATCCTTTGGGGTGGGCAGCTCCGTCATGGACAGGCGTTCGTGGCCAGTATCGAGGCCCACCCTCGTTTGAGGGCCGAGCCCGAATCCTGATGCATGGGCGCGGCTCAGGACTCATGGACGACGGATCGGGTCTCCCGGCATCAGGGAAGCGAATCCTGCGCCGCGAGCAGCCGCCCCACGTCCTCCGCCGTGTTGTAGTGGAGCAACGACGCGCGCACAGCGCCGTCCGGCATGAGCCCCAGCGCCTGGGCCGCCATCGTCGCGTAGTAGTGCCCCGCCGCGACGCCCACGCCCTGTTCCGGCAGGTGCTCGGCCACGGCGCGCGGCGACAGGCCGGTCACGTTGAAGCAGAAGGTGGCCACGCGCCCGGCGGACGTCTTCGGCCCGTAGAGCTGCACGCGCGGATGACGGGACAACTGCTCCAGCGCGGCCTCCAGCAGCGGCTGTTCCAGTTGCGCGATACGCTGGAAGGCTCGCGTCAATCCCTCACGTCCCGGCTGGCCACCGCCCAGCACGTCACGCAGGTAGCGCAGCGAGCCCAACCATCCAGCCCAGCCTTCGTGGTTCGCCGTGCCCGGCTCGAACTTCTGCGGACCGTCATCCGGCATGAACCACAGCTTGTCCGCCGGAAGCCCCGCGAGCAGCTCGCGCCGCACGAACAGACAACCCAGGTGCGGACCGAAGACCTTGTACGGAGAGAACACCGCGAAGTCCGCGCCCCACGCACGCACGTCCGGCAGGTGATGCGGGCTGGAGTGCACCGCGTCCACGAACAGCCACGCACCCACGCCGTGCGCCACCTCCGCCGCCGCGGCCAGGTCCGGCGTCGCGCCCACGGAGTTCGCCGCCGCTGACAGCGCCACCAGCCGCGTGCGCGGCGTGACGAGCTTGCGCAACTCGGAGGCCTCCAGCCGTCCCTCCGGCCAGCTCGCGCGCCAGGTTGTCACCTTCACGCCCTGCGCCTCCAGCGCGCGCCACGGGGCCGCGTTGGATTCGTGCTCCAGCTCGGAGATGACCACCTCGTCTCCCGCCTGGAAGAGGCGTGAGACGGCACGGCCCACCTGGAAGGTGAGCGCGGTGGCGCTGGGCCCGAGCATCACCTCGTCGGGCCGGCAGTTCAGGAACTCCGCCGTCTCCTCGCGCGCCCGGGCCTTGAGCGCGGTGGCCACGCGGGAGGCGGGGTAGGGCTGGCCCACGTTGCAGCTTCCACCCGAGAGGAATTGATGGATGGCGTCGATACAGTGCGTGGGCACCTGCGCCCCCGCCGCGTTGTCCAGGTAGCTGAAGCCGGACCGCAGGGCGGGGAAGTGCTCGGCGAAGGGGGAGGGCATGGGACGCGAAGCATAGCCCTCCGACCTTCAGGCGGAACTACGGCGTGCCGAAGTCCTGCGTCCAGTACGCGCGGTACGTGCTGGACGGCGCGTTGTAGTAGCCGATGCCCGACTGCTTCAGCGCCCCGTTCATGATGTTGTTGCAGTGCCCGGTGCTGGCCATCCAGCCGTCCACCACCGCCTGCGCGGTGCCGTAGCCCGCGGCGATGTTCTCCGCCGCCGTCCGGTAGCTGTAGCCCGCGGACCCCATGCGCTGCCACGGCGTGGAGCCGTTGGAGCCCGTGTGGCTGAAGAAGTTGTTCGTGCCCATGTCCTTGGAGTGCTTGCGCGCCGCACAGCGAAGCTTGTCATTGGTCGTGAGCGCCCCCACCGCGGGCTTCACCACGCCGCCACAGGTGGCGCCCGCGGCGCGGCGCTGGTTGATGAGCGTGAGCACGTCCGTCTCGAACGTCACCCAGGCCGGGTCCCACGTCGTCACGTCGTCGCAATACGCGGCGCTCGCGCTCAGCCCGTTGCCGGCGACCTCCGTCTGGACCGGCGGCACCACGACACCTTCGCCCTGCGGCGTGGGCGCCTCCTCGCCTCCACAGCCGCCCAGCAGGACAGTGGCGCTCAGCAACGTCAGACACAGCGAACGGGACGAGGGCTTCATGGACAGACCTTTCACCGGCGGGGACCGGTCAGGGGAGGGGGGGGGCATCGAGATGCATTCTTGTCGGCTATTCCTGGTTTTGGCCATGGACCCTCCGTGCATTGTGATCAACGCGTGAAAGGACAGGGTTGTGTCAGCGGTGTTGGTGACGGAAAGTTCCTGCATCGTGAAGACGCCTTCCGCTGCGCCTGCCATTCGTTCCGTGGTGCTGGACACCAATGTGGTGCTGGACGTGTTCATCTTTGATGACGTCTTCACGCGGCCGTTGGCGCAGGCGCTGCGTTCGGGCGCGCTGACGGCGTGGGCGGACCGGCACACGCTGAAGGAGCTGGCGCTGGTGCTCGCCTATCCCTCGTTCAAGCTGACGGCGGATGCGCAGCGGACGGTGCGCGACGCGTACGGCGCGCTCGTGCGCGTGGCGGACGGTGAGGGTTCACCGGTGGAACTGCCGCCGTGCCGGGACCGGGATGATCAGAAGTTCCTGGAACTGACGGCACGCTCGGGGGCTTCATGGCTGGTGAGCAAGGACCAGCGCGTGCTGTCCATGGGCGGTGGACGGCGGCTGCCCTTCGACGTGCTCTCGCCTCGCCGTGCCTCGCAGGTGCTCGAGGCGGAAGGCTTCGTACGGAGCGCTTGAAGCAGGCAGGCAGGAGTGCGCACGCGCAGTCAAAATCGCGCTCCGCGCTTGGTGACCCGGGCATCTCGGGTCATCCTCCGGCCCGGTGCGTTCCTCACTCCTGATCCTCCTGTTCTGCGCCGGCTGCGCCGCGCGTGTCGTCACCCCCGTCCCGGCGCCCGCTCCGGCCCCGGTCCAGGCCTCGCCCGCGACGCCGCCCGTGGAGACGCCGGCCGCGACGCCGCCCGCGCAGGCTCCGGCCGCGGCCGAGCCCCAGGCCCCCCCCACCGTGAGCGCGTCCGGTGCCCCCGTCGCGATGCCTTCCCCGGCGGAGGTCGCCGCCGTCGTCACCGACGCCGCCATGCGGGAGAACCCCTGCCCCGTGGACGCGGAGGACGAGGACGACGAGGCCACCGCGGCCACGGATGACGAAGGCGTGAGCGAGGAAGGCGAGATGCAGGCGCCGCTCGCGCCCGCCGCGCCCGCGGGGCCGCTGTACACCGCCGACCTGTCCGAGGAGGCGCTCACCGAGGCGTGGAAGAAGGACCCGGCCATGCTGGGCTCCATGTCCATCGGCTTCGTGGAGAGCGGCCGGCAGATCAACAGCGTGCGCGTGCCGGATGACAAGGATTGGCTCGTGGTGTCTCCGGACATTGCCTACGGCACTCAGGAGACGGTGGACTACGTCGCCGCCGCCATCCGCGCCGTGCGCGCGCAGTACCCGAACGTGCCCACGCTGCGCGTCAACCGCCTGTCCACCAAGGACGGCGGCTACCTGCGCCCGCACAAGAGCCACCAGAACGGTCGCGACGTCGACCTGGGCTTCTACTACCCGACCGCGGAGCCGGTGCGTGAGCGCGAGCGGGAGCGCTACATCGACGTGGCCATGAACTGGGCGCTGGTGCGCTCGCTGGTGGTGAACACCGACGTGCAGATGATCCTCGTGGACAAGCGCGTGATGAAGGTCCTGTACGACTACGCGCTGTCCATTGGCGAGGACAAGGTGTGGCTGGATTCGCTGTTCAACGCGGGCTTCAACTCGCTCATCAAGCACGCGCGCCGGCATCGCGACCACTTCCACGTGCGCTTCTTCAACGGACGCGCGCAGGAGCTGGGCCGCCGGGTGGCGCCGCTGCTGGCGCTCCAGCCGGACCAGAACCTCATGATGTACAAGGTGCGCAACGGGGACACGCTGGGCGGCATTGCGATGCGTCACAACTCCAGCGTGGTGGCCATCAAGAAGGCCAACCGGATGCGCAACACGTTCCTGAGCATTGGCCGGCGGCTGGTGATTCCGCTGAAGGGCCCGTGCACGCACTGCCCCATCCCCCCGCCGGTGCAGCTGCCTCCGCGCCGGATGCCTCCCCAGGCGGAGGCCCCCGCTTTGGTGAACACGGAGCCCGCGGCTTCGGGCAAGCTGCCCAACCCGTGCACTCCCGCCGCGCCGGCACCGACGCCGGTGGCCGTTCCCACGGGTGTTCCCTCCGGTCTGTCGACCGGGCGCTGAAAGGCTTCTGCTTCCATGGCAACTCCGCACATCTCCGCGTCTCCCGGTGACTTCGCTGAAGTGATCCTCATGCCGGGCGACCCCCTTCGGGCGCGCTACATCTCCGAGCGCTTCCTGGAGAACGCGCGCTCCGTCACGTCGGTGCGCAACATGCTGGGCTTCACCGGCACCTTCCGGGGCAAGCGGCTGTCGGTGATGGGGCACGGCATGGGCGTGCCCTCCATCTCCATCTACGCGACGGAGCTGGTGAAGAACTACGGCGCGAAGGTGCTCATCCGCGTGGGCAGCTGCGGCGCGCTGCGCACGGACGTGAAGCTGCGCGACGTCATCGTGGCGATGGGCGCGGGCACGGACTCCAACGTGAACCGCATGCGCGTGATGGGGCACGACTTCCCGGCGGTGGCGGACTTCACGCTGGCCCGGCGCGCGGTGGAGGCGGCGGAGAAGCGCAACAAGCCGGTGCGCGTGGGCAACGTCTTCACGTCCGACCTCTTCTACCACCCGCAGGAAGCGCTCAACGCGACGCTGGAGAAGATGGGCATCCTGGCGGTGGAGATGGAGATCGCCGGCCTGTACGGCGTGGCCGCGGAGTTCGGCGCGCGGGCGCTGTCCCTGCTCACCGTGTCGGACCACATCCGCACCGGCGAGCACCTGTCGCCGGAGGACCGTCAGACGACGTTCGACGAGATGATCGAACTGGCGTTGGACGTGGCCGCCTCCGAGGCGTGAGGACCTGAGCGCATGGCCTTGCCTCCCCGCAGGGGCCCGGGTTCCCCGCTGGCGCGCAAGGCCGCGCAGCGCACGCCGGGCCACCACTACAACGCGAGCTTCCTGAACTCGGCGGACCGCACGGAGATATTGGCGTGGCTGGGGACGCTGCATCCGCTGTGGGAGGAGCGCTTTTCGAAGCACTTCCCGCCGCCGGAAGGCCAGCAGCAGCGGCGGTTGCTCAGGCCGGTGTACTGGCTGGGCAACTGGCAGTTCGCGTGCCTGGACTACTACCGGCCCCCGAAGGGCGTGCAGAACCGCTGCGTGAAAGCGGAGCCGTTCCCGGCGGTGCTGGAGCGGCAGATTGAAAAGGTGGAGGCGCTGGCGCGGCGGATGTTCCGGGGCCCGGACATGCCGCAGGGCTGGCACCTCAACACGTGCCTGGTGAACTTCTACGGCAACCGGTTGGAGGACGGGCGCTGGGTGGACACCGCGCGCGTGGGCGAGCACAAGGACTTCGAGCCCGGCCCGGTGGCGTCGCTGTCGTTGGGCGAGCGCGCGCTCATCCAGTTCGTCACGTCCACGCGGCCCGGCGAGCGGGACGCGGTGGTGCTGGAGCAGTGGCTGGATGACGGAGCGCTGCAGCTCTTTGGCGGGGCGCAGTGGAAGGAGCAGACGTTCCACCGGGTGCAGCGGGTGGACACGCGCGCGGGGCACGTGATGCCGCCGGAGCTGCCGGACTTCCGCACGCGGCGCATCAACCTGACGTTCCGCTACGTGCCGGACGCGCACGTGACGCCGTTCGCGGCGCTGAGCCCGGAGGCCCGCGAGGACGTGCGCCCGTACATGGAGACGCTCGCGAAGGGCAGCCGGTTCTTCCGTGAGGAACTGGCGCGCGAACAGCCGCCGACAAAGGCGGAGTAGGGCGCGGCACCCTCCGGCCGGCGCGGTTCAAAACCTGTCCGACAGTCGGGCAGGTTTCCGCGGTGCGCTGGCGGCGGGGCCGACCTCGCGTCCTCCAAACTTGTCCGACAGTCGGCCAGGTTTCCGCGGTCCGGCTGGCGCCGGAACTCTCGACCACGGCGGGTGACGCGGCTGGCCTCTCGGTCGTCCAAACCTGTCCGACAGTCGGACAGGTTTTCACGGTGCGCTGGCGGCGGGGAGGCCTGGTAGGGCGCTCCCCTGACCGAAGGCTAGGAGGAGCCTGTCTCGGGGTTCGAGGACGAGGCCGCGGGCGGACGGCCCACGTAGCTCACCTGGGGCGCGGAACCCCGGGACGAACGTCCCGCGCCGCGCTCCGGGCCCTGACGGGGCATCCGAGGACCGTTGTTGGGCAGGTTGCCACGCGCCTCGCGGGGACCCGAGCCCGGGCCCCGGCCAGTCTGGCGCGGCTCGCCGTTCTGCTGCGGGTCGCCGCCCTGGAAGGAACCGTTGTTGCGCGGAGGCCGTCCGTTCATGCGCGACTGCGCTCCCGGACCCTCCTGGCGCGGCTCGCCGTTCTGCTGCGGACGACCATTCGCGCGCCACTCGTTGCGCGGCGGCCGGCCGTTGCCGTTCGGCTGTTGCGCCTGACCGTTCACCGCAGCCTCGCCGCCGTGCGGCTGGCCGTTCACAGCAGCCTCGCCGCTATCCGGCTGACCGTTCTGGCGCGACGGACCCTTCAGGCCCGACTCACCGCCACGAGACCTGCCATTCATGCGCGGAGGCCGGCCGTTCTGCTGCGACGCCTGACCGTTCTCGCCAATCGGCTGGCCGTTCATGCGCGGCTGCCGGCCGTTCTGCTGCGGTGCCTGGCCGTTCTCACCAGCTGGCTGCCCATTCATGCGCGGCGGTCGGCCGTTCTGCTGCGGTGCCTGGCCGTTCTCACCAACTGGCTGCCCGTTCATGCGCGGCGGCCGGCTGTTCTGCTGTGGCGCCTGACCGTTCTCACCAACTGGCTGCCCGTTCATGCGCGGCGGCCGGCTGTTCTGCTGTGGCGCCTGACCGTTCTCACCAGCTGGCTGCCCGTTCATGCGCGGCTGTCGGCCGTTCTCGCCGGACGACTGCTTGTTCATGCGCGGCGGCCGGCTGTTCTGCTGTGGCGCCTGGCCGTTCTCGCCAGACGGCTGCCCGTTCATGCGCGGGGGCCGGCTGTTCTGCTGTGGCGCCTGACCGTTCTCGCCAGCTGGCTGCCCGTTCATGCGCGGCGGCCGGCTGTTCTGTTGCGGTGCCTGACCGTTCTCGGCAGACGGCTGGCCATTCATGCGCGGGGGCCGGCTGTTCTGCTGCGACGCCTGAGCGTTCTCGCCAGACGGCTGGCCGTTCATGCGCGCCTCGCCGTTGGGCGAGCGCGGCGGACGTCCATCGCGGCGCGGCTCGTTGCGCGGATTGCCGTTGCGCGGCCCTCCCTGCTGCGGCCGGCCGTTCACGCGCGCATCGCCCTGCGCCGCCGGAGCATTCGCAGCCTGCGCCACCGGGGCATTCGCGCCCTGCGCCGGAGCGCCGTTGCGCGGCCCTCCCTGCTGCTGACGCCCGTTGTTGCCGTTGGGCCGGTTGTTGCCACCGCCCTGCGCCGGACGCGCTCCCGCGTTCTGCTGCGGCCCACCGTTCCCGGGCCTCGGCGCATTGCCGGTACGCGGCGGCGGCTTGCCACCAAACCCACCGCGCCGACGCCCATCGCGCGGGCTCGCCGTGACGACGGGACGCCCACGCTCGCCGCCACCCTGGCGCAGCACCAGCGCCTCCAGCGCGCGCAGCTCCGCCTCTTCCTCGCTGAGCCCTTCCTCCACGGCCGCCACGGGCGCCGGAGGGACCTCGTTGCGCCGGGCCTCCTCCTGCTGGAGGAACCGCTCCTGCCGGGAGGACTGACGGCCCGCGCCTCCCTGCCGGCGCGGCGCCTCGCGGAACGCGCCCGACGGCACGTACTCCGGCGTCAGTTCGCGCCGCACATACGCGTTCCAGATTTCGCCCGTGTCACCCGCGCGACCCCCCAGCCGGGACGAAAAGCCCGCCAGGAACTCCCGCACGTTGTCCAGGTCGCGGCGGAAGTAGAACTCCGCCTGGCTGTTGCGCGCCGCCGCCACCGTCTGCGGAAAGTCGATGATGGTCGGGCCGGACCCGCTCATCAGGATGTTGTAGGGCGACAGGTCCCCATGAATGAGGTCCGCGCACAGGGTGCGAACCACCTGGGCGCGCAGGTCCAGGTAGAGGGCCTCGGCCTCCTCGGGCGTCTGGGGCGGAGCCTCCACCAGCCGGGGCGCGGGCTGTCCTTCCGCGTCCCGCACCAGCTCCATGAGGAGGATGCCCTCGTAGAACAGCACCGGCGTGGGCACGCGCACGCCTTGTGCGTGCAGCTTGTAGAGCGAGTCCGCTTCCGCGTTCTTCCACGCCTCTTCCGCGGCGGCCTGCCCGAAGCGGCTGCCCTTCTCCATGGCGCGGCGCGTGCGCGAGTTGCGCACCTCGCGGCCTTCCTTGTAGCCGGAGTTGTTGCGGAAGTTGCGCTCGTGGCGCTCCTTGTACAGCTTCGCTGCGACAACCTGGCCGGCGTGCTGGACGAGCCACACCTCCGCCTCCTTCCCCGTCTTCAGCTGGCCGATGACGGCGTCGATGATGCCGTCGGCGAGGAGGGTTTCGAGGGAGTCATTCATTCTTAAGCAAAAGGCCGGAACGGCACGGGGCGGGGAGCAACAGTCGATGCGCACACCGGCGGCCCCTGCTCGCCATGATGCACGTTGGAGATGAGAACACCGGGCAGGCCCTGGTTTCCATCGCCGTTACGCTGAACGTCATCCAGAAAGCCCACGTACCGCTTGCTAGCAGCTTGGGAAGCAGGGGGCCAGGGGTGCCCCCGTGCCTGTAGCCTGTTCTCCGCCCACCCCTGCCCAGGGACCGGATTGACGGCCGCCCGGCGTCAAACCGTTTTCACGAAAGGAGCATTCCGCCCATGAAGGTCCTGCTCGCGTGGGGTGTCCTGTTGGCCTCGCTGTGCGCCCACGCGGAAGACCGGGTCGCGGCGGCCCGCAAGCGCCAGACGGCCGGTCTCGTCCAGACGTTCAAGGAGGCGGGGCTGTCCTGGCCGCCGGAGGAGCTCTACCTGCGGGCCTTCAAGGTCGAGCGCGAGCTGGAGGTCTGGGCGGGCAAGCCGGGCCAGCCGCTGGTGAAGGTGCGCACCTTCCCCGTCTGCGCGGCCTCCGGCGACGTGGGTCCCAAGCGGGCCCAGGGCGACCTGCAGGTCCCGGAGGGCTTCTATACGGTGGACCTCTTCAACCCGAAGAGCGCGTACCACCTGTCCATGCGGGTGAGCTACCCGAACGCGCTGGACCGCAAGCTGGGCGCCGCGAAGCCCGGGGGCGACATCTACATCCACGGCGACTGCGTGAGCATCGGCTGCCTGGCCATCGAGGACGGCCCCATCGAGGAGCTGTACGTCATGGTGTCCGAGGCCCGCGCGAGCATGCGCCGCGACGTGCCGGTGCACGTGTTCCCACGGCGGCTGGACGCGGCGGGGCTCGCGGCGCTGGAGGCCCTGTCCGGTGTCACCGACGCGCGGAAGGCCTTCTGGCGCGGCCTGGAGCCGGGCTACCGCCTCTTCGAGGAGTCCCGGCGTCCACCGAAAGTGAAGGTGGATGACTCCGCGTCCGCCTACGTGGTGTCGCCGGCTCCGCGCGCCCGGGCGCGCTGAGGAGTTGGTAGAACCCTGGGCATGGGAGGGCCGTGCCGCCGGGGCCGGCCTCAGGGGGAGTGCACGCACATGAAGTCATCTGTCCCGCTTCAGGGGGCTGGAACCGCCGGGGGCGCACGCGCGCTCGTCTCCCTCACGACGACGGAGCTGGCGGCCGCCCTGCGCGAGCGTCACGTCACCGCGGTGGAGGTGCTGGACGCCTTCCTCGCCCGCGCGCGAGCACACAACCCCGCGCTCAATGCCGTCGTGACGTGGGACGAGGCGCAGGCCCGGAAGCGGGCGGAAGAGGCGGACGCGGCGCTTGCCCGGGGCGAGCTGTGGGGCCCGCTGCACGGCGTGCCCTTCACGGTGAAGGACGCGTTCAGCACCGGGGGCCTGCGCACGACGTCCGCCCACCCGGCCCTCGCGGAGTACGTGCCCGCGCATGACGCGACCGTGGTGGCCCGGCTCAAGGCGGCGGGGGCCATCCTCTTCGGCAAGACGAACCTGCCGCCGTTCGCGGGGGACTTCCAGACGGACGGGCCGCTCTGGGGCCGGACGAACAACCCGCATGACCTGGGGCACACGCCGGGCGGCTCCAGTGGTGGCGCGGCGGCGGCGGTGGCGGCGGGGCTCACGCCGTTCGAGGTGGGCAGCGACATTGGCGGCTCCATCCGGCAGCCGGCGGCCTACTGCGGCGTCGTGGGCATCAAGCCCACGGAGCACCGCGTCTCCACCTTCGGCCACATCCCGGACCCGCCGGACGGGCCGCGCCACGTGCGCCACATGGCGTGCGCGGGGCCGCTGGCGCGCTCGGTGGCGGACGTGCGGCTCATCCTGTCCGTCATCGAGGGCGCGGATCCGCGCGCCCCGGAGGTGCCGCCCGTCGCGCCGGTGGGCGCCGCGAAGCCCCGGGCGCTGAAGGGCTTGCGGCTGGCGTGGGCGGACACGCTGGGGCCGTTCCAGGCCGACCGCGAGACGCGTGAGCTGTTCCAGCGCTTCACCGCCGCCGCCCGCGCGGAGGGCGTCGTGGTGGAGCAGGCCGTGCCTCCGGGGCAGGACTTCACGGACCTGGTGGAGGTGTGGGGGCTGACGGAGGGCGCCGAGGTGGGCGCGCCCCTGCCTCCGCCCGTGCGCGAGGGCTATCAGCAGCAGTTCCTCCCCTTCGAGCGGGACCTGCTGGCGAAGGCCATCGTGCAGGGCACGCGCGTGGACATGACGGGCTACGGCACGGCGCTCAGCCGGCGGGACGTGCACATCGGCCTGTTGGAGGACTTCCTGTCCGGCTGGGACGCGTGGCTCGTGCCGGTGGCGATGACGGCCGCGCCGCCGCACATGCCGTTCGGGGCGCCGTTGGACGTGGACGGCGTGCCTCGCGACTACCTGGAGGCCTTTGGCGGGTTCACCTGCCTGTTCAACGCGACGGGGAGCCCTGTCGTGGTCTTCCCGCTGGGGCTCACGTCGGCGGGCCTGCCGGTGGGGGCGCAGCTGGTGGGGCGGCGGTGGACGGACGGGGCGCTGCTCGACGTGGCGGAGGCGCTCCTGCCCCTGGGCGGGGGCGTGCGGTGGCCCGCGGCGTTCACGCCCTGAGTCAGTAGACGCGCAGCAGGCGCGAGCGGCATTCGAAGTGCGGGTTGCGCACGTCGATGACGTAGACCTCGCCGGTGGTCTCATCGAAGTTGCCGGCGAGCAGTCCCGCGGCGGTCAGTGCGGCGAGGTAGATGTTGTCCGCGCCCTTCTTCATCTCGCTGACCTTGCGCACGTAGACGACGCGGCCCTCCACGGCCCAGACGCTGCGGATGCCGTCCGTGTGCACGCCCATCGCGTCCGGGGGCGGCGCGGCGGACTTCCCCAGCGCGGGCGGGACGGCCTGGAGCACGTAGTCGTCGTAGGCGCGGTTGCCGCTGCGGCTGATGAGCTTCACCTCGCGCAGGAGGCCGTCCGGGCCCTGGAGCAGCTCCAGCGTGACGGTGAGCTTCGTGGTGCTGACGCCGTGGGCGAAGTCCTGGAGCTCCTCGCCCGCCTGGGAGAGGCCGCGCAGGCGGTTGTAGCCGGGCTCGTCGCGGGCGCGCTTCGCGAGGAGCTCGCCCGGCTTGGGGGGCTTGCGAGGCCCGGGCATGCTCCCGGGGGAGCCGGTGGCGCCGAACTGCCGGGCCTTCTCCGCGTAGGAGTACATCAGCTGCTTGGGGAAGCTGGGCATGTCGAAGAGGGGCGGGGCGTCCATCTGCTTCTCCAACTGGGCGCGCAGCTGGCCGAAGTAGGGATGGATGCGGCCGGTGTCCACGCGGTCTCGCGCGCGGCGTTCGTCGACGATGCCCTGCACGCGCTCCGACACTCGCGCATGTTCCTCGGCGGCGAGGGATTCGGCGGACAGGCTCGGGTCGCCGGGGCGCAGCGTGCGGCCTCCGCCCCGGGAGTTCTCCGGCGTCGTGATGATGACCCCCTTGCTCGAGCCGGGGGAGGGGAGCAGGTTCGGGGGAAGGGCACCCGGG
>NZ_RAWQ01000158.1:0-26238 GCF_003668965.1 Corallococcus sp. AB030 | reverse complement strand
GGGGTGGGGCGGAGGCGAAGGGGCTCCACGTGGAGTACGACCTGCAGACGCCGCTGTTCCTGGACCGCACGTACCTGTTCGTGTCGCCCAGCCGCATCCAGCGGCAGGGGGACCCGGACTCGCCCTTGCCGCTGGTCTTCGAGGGCCAGTTCGCGCCGAACCTCTTCCTGCCGCAGTTGAAGCTGGACGACTTCAAGGAGGACGGGAGGGAGACGCTGTTCTCGGCGGTGTTCACGCCGAACATCCGGTTGCGGATGGCGAACACGGACAGCAACCCCATCCTGCCGCCGTCGTACCTGATGAAGTTGACGCTCCAGGCGGCGCATCTGCGGCTCTTGCACGGCCCCGACAAGGACGCAGCGCCCCGGGTGCTGGCGTTGGGGTTGAACGTCATCGCGGGGCACTACTCCAACGGCGAGGACGGGTGCTTCTTCGCGAACCAGACGGGGACGGACCCGAACTGCGAGCCCGCGGAGGGCACGCTGCCGTTGAACGAAATCACGGGGAGCTTCTCCACGAACGTGCTGCGCTTCGAACTGCACAGCCGGCTGGGGTTCGGAGTGGATCTGGACCGGCTGAGCGCATGGCTGGTGGGGGCGAATGCCTTCTACGAATTGAACTCAGCCATTGGACCCGGAGGGATGAGCCCGGCGCAGCGCCACGTGTATGGGAATGGGCACTGGGGGGTGGGGCTGGTGGGGGAGCGCGAGGTGAACGGGAACCGTTTCCGGCTGGAGGGGTCGTTCTCGCATCCATTCGGTGAGACGCCGGCGCAGCGGGGAACGCTGAGCGTGGAGGCGGCGGCGAATCCCCGCTGGGCGTCCGGCTTCGGCGTGTTCGCCAGGTACGTGCGGGGGCAGGACTACTACAACATCCTCTTCCTGGAGCGCATCAGCCTCTGGCAGTTCGGGCTCGTCTTCGAGCTGAACCCGGGAGCGAGGTTGAAGACAGACAGTGGGAAGCCCCCTGGCTTCCAGTGACGTTCGTCCCGACGTGGGCTAAGCACGGCACCGACATGGACACCTCCGCTTCCCCGCGCACCGTCACCGGCCGCGTCGACGTGCATCCTCGTGGCTTCGGCTTCCTCACCGTGCAGGAGCCCGGCACTCCGGAGGTGCTGTCCGCCTTCATTCCTCCTCCGGACCTGAACCCCCTGTTCGCGGGTGATGTCGTCTCCGCCACCGTGACGGCGTCCGGCGAGGGCCGGTGGACCGCGTCTGGCCTGTCGCTCGTGGAGCGCACCCGCACCGTCGTCTACGGCGAGGTCGTGTCGCGCAAGGGCGCCTTCTTCCTGCGCATCGACAAGGAGGTCTCCAACACCGACTGGCCCCTGGACCCGGGCACCACCCCCGTCCAGCACAACGACGCCGTCGTCGCCCGCATCGCGGACGGGAAGGTCGTCCTCCTCTACCGCCTGGAGCCCGGCGCGGACCGCTCCCTGGAGCGAGTCATCGCCCGCCACGGACTCCACCGGGACTTCCCCTCGGAGGTCGTCCAGGAAGCCCTCCGCGCGAAGGAGACCCCCCACGCCCTGGGCGGTGCCCGGCGCGACCTGCGCTCCATCCCCACCGTCACCGTGGATGCGCCGTCCACCCGCGACATCGACGACGCCATCTCCGTGCTGCCCGCGGGCCCCGACGGCGCCCTGCGCCTGCTCGTGTCCATCGCGGACGTGAGCGAGTCCGTGAAGGAGAACACCCCCCTGGACCTGGAGGCCCGCGCCCGCGCCACCAGCGTGTACCTGGCGGGTCGCGTGCTCCCCATGCTCCCGGAGGAGCTGTCCGCGCACTGGCTCAGCCTGGTGCCCAACGAGGAGCGCCACTGTCTCACCGTTGAACTGCGCATCGACCCCGACGGCCGCGTCACCGCCGCGGATGTCTATGAGAGCCTCATCCGCTCCTGGGCGCGGCTGAACTACGACGAGGTCGCGGCCTTCCTCGACGACAACTCCATCTCTCCCGCCATGGAGCCCGTGCGCGAGGCCATGCCCTGGTTCCGCCTGGCATCCGCGCGGCTCGCCGTATCCCGAGGGGCTCGCGGCGGCATGGCCATGTCCCGCGACGAAGCGCGCTTCACCTTCGACACCGCCACCGGCGTCGTGTCCGGGCTCGCCGGGGAGAAGGACACCTCCGCGCACAACATGATTGAGCGTTTCATGGTCGCGGCCAACGAGGCCATCGCCACCTGGATGATGACCCGCGGTGTGCCCACCGTGTACCGCGTGCATGAACAGCCGGATCCGCAGCGCGTGGCGGACGTGAATGCGTTCGCGTTGCACTCGGGGTTCGCGGCGGGCTTCGGCGCGCAGATCACCCCGCTGGCCCTGGCCGCGTTCGACCGGCAGATCTCCGGAGCGAAGGCGGAGGCCGCGCTGCGCTCCGTGCTGCGCCGGTCGCTGGGCCCGTCCCGCTACACCGTGAAGCCGGGCCCTCACTTCGGGCTCGCGGCGCCGCTGTACCTGCACTTCACGTCGCCCATCCGCCGGTACGCGGACCTCGCCGTGCATCGGCTCATCAAGGCGTACCTCCACGGCCGGCGCGACTTCGTGCACGAGGACCCGGAGATTGAATCGCTCTCCCAGCACATCAACGTGCGAGCCCGCTCCGCCAGCCGCGCGGAGGGGGACCGCCACCACGAGCTGGAGGCGCGCTTCATGTCCACCCGCATCGGGCAGCAGTTCCCCGCGCGCATCGTGCGAGTGAAGCCCTTCGGCCTCGTCGCGCAACTGGATGGCATGTGGGTGGAGGGCATGGTGCCGGCGGAAGGACTCGCGGGCGGCCCCTACCGTCCAGACACGCGTGAGCTGTCCATGGTGGGCAAGACGCGGACCTTCACCGTGGGCATGCCCATCACCGTGAAGGTCGTCTCCACGGATGAGCAGTTGGGCCGGGTGGAGTTCGCCCTGGTCGAGTAGTCATGGGCGCGATATCGGCCAAGGAGATCGACGGTTACGAATTCGATTGGCTCGCGAGCGACGTGGAGGGACACGTCGCCCTGCTGAGCACGGCGGGGGGAGGTTATGTGCCGTGCGAAGTCTTGCAGGACACGGACGCCCTGGATGCCGCCATCAACGCCATTCTCGTGTCCCCTGTCTCTTCAGAGGTGCGCTTCGCGCCGAGCGTGGCGGAGGGCTGCGAGAACACCTGGCGGATGATGGCGGAGCGGGGCGTGTTCGCGTTCGACGCGGATCCGTATGGGGGACCGTACAAGCGGGTGGCCATGCCCGAGCGACCCATCCAGGTCGGGGAGCTGGCTGAGGCCGCCAGACCGTTGGTGCGCCGGATGGCCCTCGAAGGTCTGCGGTTCTCCGAGCTCGAAAAGATCGACAACGACGTCCTGGTTCGACGGGACGGACCGAAACCCTGATTGAAAAGCATGAGTGAACCGACAGACCCTGGCTTTCATGGCACCTATACGTGGGAGGTGCCGGATGAAGGCCCCGGCGCACAGACCTCCCCACGGCATTTCTTCCCCGGGAACACCGCCGCAGGACAGGACGGCTTGCTGGTGCGTGTCACGCCAGCAGGCGGTGCACCCTGGCTGGGGATGTTCGCGTCCGGAAACGTGAAGGGTGCGGGAGTCAGCCGCGTCCTAGCAATGCCAAGCCCGGAGAAGCTCTGTGTCGTGTCACGAGGTGCGGGCTATCTCGTCACGGCCCGCGACCCCAGCACTTGGGAGCCAGTCCAGGTGGCGCCCGTGATGGACGTCCGCGCCGTGCCTGCGGCTGGAGTCGTGGTGTTCGCGGACTTCACCGAAATGGTGGCCTACGGCGCGGAAGGCCTGCGGTGGCGGACGAAGCGGCTGTCATGGGATGGCATGAAGATCGTCCAGGTGACGGAGCGCTCCATCATCGGTGAGTACTGGGACATGCGGACGGAGGCGACGCAGACGTTCGAGGTCGACCTCGCCACGGGAGCGCAGAAGGGCGGCGTGGATGAGTGACGTGTTCTCGATTCCTGACGAGCTTGAGCTTCTTGAGTTCTTCAGCGCGGAACCGGTCGAACGGTCCGTCGAAGATGGCTACTGGTGCTACGAAGTCTCGGACCGCAGTGGCGTCAGGCTGCGGTTCTCATTCAATCTCTTCGAGCGGTCGGTGCAAACCGCTCTCCAGGTCATGGACTCGCCACTGATCACTGTCTGCCATGAAGGGGCAGAATCAATGACAGTCTCGGGCAAGACCATGACATGCCGCTTCTCGTATCAAGGAAGTGATGCCCGGCTGGTGCTGCGCCTGGATGATTCAATCAACCTGGATTGGTCAAGCCTTCGGAAATACTGAACATGGATTACGACGCCGTCATTGCTTCACTCCGCCCGGACGTCCAGCGTGGCCTCTCCGTGGAGGATACAGTCGTGGCGCTCCATGACGCAGGCCTGCCTCTAGCCAAGAGCATCATGGGGCTGGCGCAGCTCCATGGCCTGCCCTTCGGTGATGCGAAGTTCATCGCCGCGGGCCACCCTGTCTGGCGCGGCATCGTCAAGGCGGCGGAACCGCTGCACGATGACCTGGAGGCCTACGCGGAGAAGATGAAGGGGAGCGGTAATCCCGATGATCTCTGAGACGAGCAAGGCCTGGATCAACGCCGGGAAGATCCTCGCGGAGAATCCAGCGGCCCAGGTCCGTTGCCCGGAAAAAGCAGATGGCTTCCTCACCGTTCAAGATGTGACTGCTCCAACAGACCCGACACAGTTCGAGCGGTATCTGGTCTGCGACGTGTGCGGAGCACGCAACATCCTCCTCATGCGGGAGTGACTCACCCCGCCAGCGGCAACCCGTCCGTGGACTCCACCAGGATGTTGCCGGACACCCAGCCCAGCAGCCCGGTGGACGACCTCACCAGGTACAGGACCTCCCCCTTCGCGGGGACGCTCGCGGCCAGCACCGTCACCTTGGAACCCTGCGCCGTCGTGGCCAGCACCGCGGAACCCGTGCGGCTCTGCGTCAGCGGGAAGGACTTCTTCACCGTGGCCGTGACCTCCTTCCCGGGCTCGGCCGTCACCGCGTACAGCTCCTGTGGCACGTGCACCAGCTTCCACGCCTTGCGGTCCAGGGTGTACTTGTCCCGCTTCTGCCAGAACCCCATCCACCTATCGACCAGGACGATGCCGTTGCCCTTCGCCTCGGTCAGCGCGTGCACGTCTCCCAACAGCTTCACTGCCTTGCCGTCGTAGCCGTAGACGAAGTAGCGGTGACCGTCGTCCAGCTCCCCCAGCGTCTGGACCAGCAGCTCCTTCCACTTGTCGCCCGTGTCCAGGTCCACCACCTGGAAGCCCGGCACTTCGTTGCCGGCCGCGTCGCCCTTCAACGTCGCGCCGCCCACCTTCAAGGTGAACTTCCCGTCCTCCCCCGCCGTGAGCGACACCGCCTCCGGCTTGCCGTCCCCGTCCAGGTCCACCTGAGTGGACTTCACGAACTCACTGCTCTGCGCGGAGGCAGGCGCACCAGCGAACAGCACGGCGGACGACAACACGGCCAGCAGGGACGTCTTCACGGGAGCAGGACCTCGGTCGGAGAACAGGACCTCGCCACGCTAGCCGCCCGAGCGGCGGAAGCGCCCCCGGAAGTGCTGGTCCAGGTACACCTCCGCGTGCGCCAGGGATTCTCGTGTCTCGGGAGCCAGGGTCAGCGAGGCCGCGGCCACCCGGGCCTGACGCATCGCGGGACCCCTTCCGTCCTCAGCGGAACCCACACCGCGCACCACCGCGTCCACCTTGGCGTGCGCGGTATCCACTACGCCCTTCGCCTCCTCCAGGGACACCTCTCCCTCCGCCAGCGCGTTGAACAGCTGGCAGCGGTAGCGACGGCAGGCTTCGGGGCGCTCCTCGTACACGGTGCAGCACAGACCCTCCAGGGCGGCGCAGCGCTGGGGCAACACCTCCGTGCCGTCCTCTTTCACGGACAGCGACAGGCCGCGCTGGCGCAGGGCCTCCGCCTCGGGGGGCCGCAGCGGCACCTGGGTGAAGAGGGTGCCGTCACAGCACATGCCGCAGTGGAGACAGAGGGTGGACAGGGCGGAGGACATGGCGTGCTCCCGGGATAACGCCTCGCGGGGAGGCGAGTCATCCCCGACGTGTGTCGCACCAACCTCTGTCCCCCAAGGCATGCCTTGTCTCACCAGTAGACATGCGACATGTCCCTTGTGTTCCATGTGTCGGAATCACCCTGTGTTTCCGGGGTCCGCGCGACCCGAGGGGAGGGACAGGTCCGCACCTGTCTTGGAAGGTGATGCGCCTGTCCGTGAAGGAAATCCCCGACTCGTGAGAAACCAATTCGCGACAGTCCAATGCGTGGCCGCCGCTCCAGCCCGAAGGTCTCAGTGCAGAAGGGATGAATGATCTCCACTCTGTGGGAATCCGAGTTCCCCGGGTCACGCGTAACTGGGGACAACACAGTTTCTTCGGACGTCGTAGGATCATGCCCCGTAGGACATCAGGGAGCCCCCGCATGCACACTGACACTCACGACGCGCCGGCCGGCCGCGAAGCCCTCCTCGGATACCGGATGGGAACCGAGCTCAGCGCGGCGGCCTCGTTTGGTTCGGACTTCTCTCCCGGACGTCTGGTGCAGCTGTCCCTGGAGCACCTGACGCTCCACCTGGAGTCGCGCGCGGTGCCCCGCAAGGGACAGGCCGCGTCCGTGGTGGTGGGTGAAGGCGAGCGGTGGGCCACCGCGCTGGACGCGGAGGTGATTGGCGTCAACGCCATGCGCCCGGAGGTGAGCCTGCGCTTCGTCGCGCCGCCGCTGGACGCGGGCCGCCGCATCGTGGGCCTGTTGGAGTCGCTGCGTGACAACGGCCTGCTGCTCACGCCGGAGACGCGGCCTGTGTGGCGCGAGCAGATCGACCACGCGGACCGCGTCGCGCGCATCTGTGAAGCGCTCGCGTCCCGCCAGGCCCGCGGCGTGCTGCGCTCGCGCGATGGCCAGACCGTGGCGGAGGTCACCTGCGCCTTCTTCGAGCCGCTCCAGGACGCGTTCGGCTGGCAGCTGCACGGGACGCTTCCCCCCGGGCCCCTCACCCTGGAGGCGTTCGGCTACTCCAGCGTGGTGCACTTCCAGATGGACGCCGCGCGCGTGGAGGGTGGCCTGCTGCTGATGCCGGCGCCCACGTCGCTGGTGCGCTTCCGCCACCGCTGGCTGCGCCGCACGCAGGCCCACGCGTCCTGCACGGTGGAGTTCGACCATCCGCTCTGGCCCCAGGTGCACGTGCACCGCGGCCTGCTGGATGTCTCCTACGAAGGCCTGTCCTTCCTCACCGAGCCCGGCGAGGACCTGATGTACCCGGGCCTGCGCCTGCCGGTGATGGAGGTCGGGCTGGAGGGCCACGCGCCGGTGCGCCTGCGCGCGGAGGTGCGCAACATCTCCAGCACGCCCAACGGCCGCCGCTGCGGCGTGAGCGTCCGGCCCCTGGACGCCGAAGGGGCCCGCGCGTGGCGCGCGCTGGTGGAGGCCCAGGCCCACCCCACCACCCAGGTGGAAGGCGACTGGAACGACGCCACCTGGAAGCTCTTCGAGCGCTCCGGCTACTTCCGCCTCCCGGGCAAGGAGCCGGAGAAGTTCACCAGCCTGCGCGACCAGTTCTCCCGCACGCAGGACAAGCTCCAGGAGGCGCCGCTGCTGGGCTACCGCGTGGTGCGCCCCGCGGAGGACGGCATGGAGGCCACGCTCTCCGTGCTCAAGCCCTACGCGGGCAGCTGGATGGCGCACCAGCTGGCGCGGCACCAGCCCCCGGGCAGCCGCTCCACCGCTCGCGAGGCCCTGCGCGACATCTACCTGCGCGGCTACGAGCCCACCCAGGTGGACCCGGAGGTGAAGTGGTTCTTCGCCTACTGCGAGGCGAACGTGCGCTGGGTGCGCTACACGAAGTTCGACTTCGCCACCTGGTACGCGCACACCGGCCAGACGTGCCTGGTGCCCTTCCGCCTGATGGAGGGCGAGGTGGACAGCGCCTGGACGCAGCCCGCGAACATCGCCCTGGGCGCACCCACCCAGGAGGAGCGCGCCAGCTTCTTCGCCCGCGTGGCCGACACCCGCCCGGAGGCTTACAGAGAAGCGCTGGACCTGGTGCCGGAGCGCTTCGACCTGGAGACCACGCGCACCGGCTGGGGTGACGCGGGCCTGTCCCGCGAGCGTGAGCTGGTGGTGGCCCGTCATGAAGGCCGCGCCGTGGCCTTCGCGGTGTTCGAGTCCGCGCAGCCGGGCCTCAACCTCTTCAACGTGCTGGACGGCGTGCGCCTGGTGCCGCTGGAGGACGACGCGCGGCCGGAGGTGCAGGACGCGTTCGTGGCGCTGCTGGGCCGCGCGGCGGAGTGGTACCGCGCGCGCGACCGCAAGGTGTTCGTCCACTACGTGGAGGCCACCTGCGTGGAGTACGCGGAGCGCGTGTCCCTGGCGGACCTGGGCGACGGCAAGCTGTGGGTGATGTCCGCCCGCCTGCTGCCGGAGTTCCTGGAGCACCTCTGCGAGTCCACCACGCCGCGCGCGACGTAGTGGACCCGCGGGCGGGGGGCCTTAGAGCCCCTCGTCGTCCGGGTCCGGGTAGGACTCCAGCTCCTCTTCTTCCTCCTCCACCGGGACGGGCGCCTTGGCGTGGCGCCCCTTGCCGCCCTTGGCTTCGCGCGGCGGAGCGCCGACGTCCGAGTCCGGGCCCACGATGTAGCCCTGGCGCCCCTGCTGGACGCGGCGCAGCAGGCCTTCCTGCTCCAGCGCCTCCAGCAGCCGCGCGAAGGTGGAGAAGCCGTGGTCGCGCTCGTCGAAGTCGGGCTCCTTGCGGACGATGGTCTCCTTGACGAGCGACGGGTTGAGCGGGCCGGTCGCGCGGCGCAGCAGGCTCTGCACCACCTCGCGCGCGACGGCGGGCACCTCCGCCTTGGGCTTGCCGCCCTTGGACTCGGCGCCTTCCTTGCCGCCCTTGTCGTGGCCCTTGTCGTGGCCCTTGCCGCCCCGCTTGCCGCCCTTGCCCTCGTCGGACTTGGAGCCCCGGCCGCCGTGGTCCTTGTCCTTGTGCGAGGACTCGCCCCGGTTCTTGGGCTTCATGTAGATGAACTGGTCGCACGCCCGCACGAACATCTGGGAGCTGGCCTCGCGCACGGCCAGGCCAATGACGGTGCGGCCGTTCTCACGCAGCTTGTACGCCAGGGGGCAGAAGTCGCTGTCGCCGGAGGCGATGACGAAGGTGTCAATCTGCTCGCGCGCGTAGCACAGCTCCAGCGCGTCGATGACCAGGCGCATGTCCGCGCTGTTCTTGCCAGCGCGGGTGGAGGGGGGCACGTCCACCAGCTCCACGCCCACGTCGTGCAGGCGCTGCTTCGCGTCCTCGAAGCGCGACCAGTTGCAGTACGCGCGGCGGAAGACGACCTTGCCCTGCTCCAGGAGCTGGTCCAGGGCGGGCTGCAGGTCGAAGTTGTTGGCGCTGATGCCGGTGTTGGTGACCAGGTTCTCGAAGTCGATGAAGAGGGCGATGCGGTGCTGCTCGTCGGTGCGTCCAGCCAAAGGTGCCTCGTATTCGTATGCGAGCGGTCCTTGGCTCGCGTGCGCGCCACCCTACTGTGGGGAAGCTGCCTCACGCACGGCCTGTGTTCCGCCGCTGAACATTCAGTGCTGCCCACCCTACGTTTAGGCCTGAGCCCGGGGGCAGCGCCCCCGTGCCACGGAGGTGTCACCATGATGCACGGATTCACCAGACGTTGGCGAGCCATGGCGTGGACCGCGCCGACGCTCGGTCTCTTGTTGTGCGCAGGTCCCGCGCTGGCGAGTGAGCCTACGGTCACCAAGGACGGCGACCAGGCCGGGCAGATGGTGGCGAACTACACCAATCCTGCGAGCAGCAGCCCGTCGAACGTTCCGAGCACCATCCCCACCCTGACGCCGGACATCGTCGCCCCGGGCCAGGCCGTGCGGCAAATCACCCCGGACCCGGACAAGATGCGCCAGGTCAGCGGACCCGTGGTGAAGCGGTCCGGGTTGATCCTGTATGTGCGGGACGTGACCGGGCCGGTGGTGCCACTGGATATGAGCAACCTGACCATCTACAAGCCACCGCTCAAGGGGCAGCAGGTCCTGGCCCTCTACCAGGTGGACGAGACGGACAACGTGGCCCTGTCCCTCCAGGGGGAGAAGCTGGACTAGTTCGGCTTCGCGCCGCCGCCGCGCACCTCGTCCAGGACGCTCAGGTCCACGAGCCCCGCGACGTCGTCACTGGGGATGAAGCCCAGTGACTTCGCGTGCTCGGCGGACGTCTTCAGCGCGGCGGGCACCGGGTCCAGGCTCGGCTCCAGGCGGGAGAACGCGTCCTGGAGCACGGGCGCCGGCAGGGGCTTGCGCGTGAGCTGGCCGAAGGCGGCGTTGACGGACGTGGCGAAGGCCGCGGGGTCCGCGCGCCAGCGCTCGGTGAGCCGCACGTGGATGCCCAGGAGCGCCGCGATGCGCGGGCGCTGCGTCTCCAGTACCTTCTTCGTCGTCACCACCACCGTGGTGGGGAAGCGCTTGTCCGGCCAGAGGTCGCGCTCGTCCACCAGGATGTGACCGCCCCCTTCGGCGAGCATGCGCGCGCCCCAGGGCTCGGGCACCCACGCGCCCTCGATGGCGCCCTGGAGGTACTGGGCCAGGATGTCCGGGTTGCTGATGGGAATCACCTGCACGTCGCCGCCCGCGTCCGTGGAGATGCTCAGCTTCTGCGCCTTCAGCCAGGTGCGCAGGGCGATGTCCTGCGTGTTGCCCAGCTGCGGCGTCGCCAGCTTCTTGCCCTTGAGCTCCGCGGCCGTCTTCGCGTTCTTCACCACCAGCACCGCGCCGCCGTTCACCGCGCCCGCGATGATGCGCAGCTCCTTGCCGGCCTTGAGGTACGTGTTGATGGCGGGGCCCGGGCCTACGTAGGCCACGTCCACGGAGCCCGCCACCAGCGCCTCCATGGCCGCGGGGCCCGCGTTGAACTGCCGCACCTCCACGTGGCCCATGCCGGGCTGCGACCCGAAGAGCCCCTCCGAGTTCGCCACCAACGCCTGCGCGTGCGTGATGTTGGGGAAGAAGGCCACGCGCAGGGGCGCGTTGGCGCCGGAGGGCGTGTCCTTCTTGCAGGACGTGACACCCGTCAGGAGGACGGCGCAGACACCGAGGAGCAGGGACAGCGGACGCGCGGAAGCCATGGTGCGTCACGCTAATGGAGATTCCCCGCCTGTTATCAATGCCCGTGAGTGCGCAAGCGTCTTGAGGCTCACACGGACGCCGTCAGGCCCCACCGGCGCCGCAGGCGCGTCTCCACCGTCTGGAAGAGGACGCGGTCCACCGTGATGCCGATGAGGATGATGGCCAGCATCACCGCCATCACCTGGGACACGTCCATCAGCTCGCGGCCCATGGTGAGCAGCTGGCCCAGGCCGCCGGAGACGAAGAGCAGCTCGCCCGCGAGCAGCGCGCGCCACGCGAAGCTCCACCCCAGCTTGAGGCCGGTGACGATGCCGGGCAGCGCGCCGGGCAGGAGCACGCCGAAGTAGAAGCGCAGGCCCCGCACGCCCAGGGTCCTGGCCACGCGGGCCAGCTGCGGGTCCAGGCCGTTGACCGCGTCCTCGGTGGCGATGGCGATGCCCAGCACGCTGCCCATCACCACCACGAAGAGGATGGCGGTGTCGTTGAGGCCGAACCACAACAGGGCCAGGGGCAGCCAGCAGATGGAGGGCAGGGCTTGCAGGCCCATCACCACCGGCTTCACCGCGTTGCGGAAGAAGGACAGCCGCGCGATGCAGATTCCCAGCGGCACGCCGATGCCCACGGACATGAGATAGGCGCGCGTCAGCCGGCCCAGCGAGCGCAGCGTGGCGCCGCCCAGCTGTCCGTCGCGGGCCATGGCGATGAGCGCCTGGACCACCTCCAGCGGTCCGGGGAACAGGTGCTTGTTCCACACGCCCGAGCGCGACAGCCCCTCCCAGAGCGCGAAGAGCAGCGCGATCATCCCCAGCTTCTGCGCCCACTTCAGCATGGCGGTGTCCCCTCTAACGGCCGGTCACGACGCTGGCGCGAGGCAGGCTGGACGGCGTGCGCGTGCGGCGCTGCACGGGCTCCGCGGGAGGGACCTCCAGCGCGTTGTCCTCCGAGGCACGCAGTCGGTGGCGGATGTCGCGCGCCATCGCGTCCAGGGACGGGTCCTCCAGCGAGCGCGGCATGGGCAGGTGGATCTCCAGGTCCTCCACCACGCGGCCCGGCCGGGGCGCCATCAGCACCACGCGGGTGCCCAGCATCAGCGCCTCCTGCACGTCGTGGGTGACGAACACCACGGTCTTGCCGGAGCGCAGCCAGATGGCCTGCAACATCTCCTGCATGTGCACGCGCGTCTGGGCGTCCAGCGCGCCAAAGGGTTCGTCCATCAGCAGCACGGTGGGGTCCACCGCGAGCGCCCGGGCCAGGCTGGCGCGCATCTTCATGCCGCCGGAGAGCTGGTGGGGCAGCGTGTCCTCGAAGCCCTCCAGGCGCACGCGCTGGATGAAGGCGTTGGCCCGCTCGCGGCGCTCGGCGCGGGGCACGCCCCGGGCGCCCAGCGCGAAGGTGATGTTGCCGCGCACGGTGAGCCACGGGAACAGCGCGGCCTCCTGGAACATCAGGAGCCGGTCCGGACCGGGCCCGTGGATGGGCTTGCCGTCAATGGCCACGCGGCCGCCGGTGGGCACCACGTGGCCGGCGAGCGCGTAGAGCAGCGTGGACTTGCCGCAGCCGGACGGGCCGAGCAGGCAGACGAACTCACCCGAGCGGACGTTGAGGTTCACGTCCTTCAGCGCCACGACCTTGTTGGAGTAGTGGTGGTCCAGCTGGGCGATGGAGATCTTCGCCCGGTCCGCGTCCACGTTCGCGGGCCGCAAGAGGTATGGCGCCGCCTGGCGCAGGCCCCGCATCCGCTCGATGAGGCGTCGAAACATTCGCCACAACCTATTCACCTGCCCCGCGGTCGCACAGGAGGGGCCTGGAAGCGGGCAGGCGCCTTTCACTGTAGGACAGGAAGTGAAATCCGCGGCGCACGTCCGGCTGCTTTTCGACGCGCTCTGTTGTCCGTCAGGAGACGGTGGCCCGCTCCGCCTTGCGGTGCGCCAGCGTGCGGGAGAGCAGCCACAGGCTCAGGGCGAGCACGCCCAGGCCCACGACGGTGAAGGCGCCGCCCACGCGCAGCGACGCCTTGCGGTCGTCCTGGAACACCTCGAGTGCGTCCGTGCGGGGACCGGTGAGGTAGCGCCGCACGGTGTCCGCGAAGGCCTGGGCCTCCGGCTCGGACTCCGTCCACTGGTAGGCGAGCGGCTGGACGCCAGAGCGCGTCTGCAGCTGGGCCCGGAAGATGGGCGCCGCGCCCTTGCGGGTGCTGCGGCTGCGGGCCACCTCCACGCCCTGGATGTCCGCGGGCGCGTAGCGGCCCACCTCGTCGTGGCTCAACCAACTGGAGCGGCTGAGGACGCACGGGCCCTGGGGTTCGCAGCGCAGGTCCATGCGCGCGTTCTGGCCGAGGAAGAACACCCCCAGCACCAGGAAGGGCAGGGCGAGCATCAGGAAGGCCGTGGCACCGATGGCGGTGGCGCGGCTGCGTCGGTAGGCGGGGGGCGAACGCACGGCCTGTTTCTATAGACCCGCGCGCCCCAGGGGGGCAGTGCTTTCGAGTGTCGCCCTCCAGGCAGGCGGGCGGCCCGGGCTGTTCAGCGGCGGTCCCCTCTGGCGGGCCGGGTGGGGAAACGCAGGGCGGCGGACGGGCACTTGCGACATGGGTCCCAAGTCCGCACCCCTTGTCCTGGGACATTCAGCACTTCGCCCGGAAGGAGTCCTCATCCCATGAAGGCCGTGGCCGTCATGTTCCCCTCGCGCGAGGTGCGCGTCCTCGACGTTCCCGAACCGCGGCTGCACTCGCCCACCCAGGTCAAGGTGCGCACGCTGGAGGTGGGCGTGTGCGGCACCGACCAGGAGATCCTGAAGGGAGACCACGGCGCGGCGCCGAAAGGAGAGGACCACCTCATCCTGGGCCACGAGTGCCTGGGCGAGGTGATGGAGGTGGGCGCGCACGTGCAGGGCCTGAAGCCGGGGGACCTGGTGGTGCCCCGGGTGCGCAGGCCCTGTCCGCACACGCGCTGCCCGGCGTGCAGCCACGGCTACCCGGACTTCTGCGTGACGGGGGACTACACGGAGCGCGGCATCCAGGGCGCGCACGGCTTCTGCTCGGAGCACTTCGTGGAGGACGCGGCCTACCTGCACAAGGCGGACGACGGCTTGCGCGGCGTGGCCGTGCTCACCGAGCCGCTCACCATCGCGGAGAAGGGCCTGCGCGAGGTGGCGCACATCCAGTCCCGCCTGCCGTGGAAGCTGAACCCCGGCAAGGCGCTGGTGCTGGGCGCGGGGCCCGTGGCGCAGCTGGGGGCCATGGCGCTGATGCGCGCGGGCTTCGACGTGACGGTGTACTCGCGCAGCCCCAAGCCCAACGAGAAGGCCGCCGCATCCGAGGCGGTGGGCGCGCCGTACATCTCCTCGAAGGAGGTGACGGTGGAGGCCTTGAAGAAGCAGCTGGGCGGCGTGGACCTCATCTACGAGGCGACGGGGGCGTCGAAGGTGGCCTTCGACTCGCTCCAGGTGCTGGAGGAGAACGGCGTGCTCATCTTCACCGGCGTGCCCGGACGCGAGGAGCCGCTGGAGCTGCAAGGTGACCAGGTGCTGGGGCAGCTCGTCCTGGGCAACCGGGTGATGTTCGGCACGGTGAACGCGTCGGACAGTGACTTCCGTGAAGCGCTGGAGGACCTGGCCCGCTTCCGCGCGAAGTGGCCGGGGAGATTGGAGGCGCTCATCACCCAGCGCCACCCGCCGTCGGAGTTCGTGAAGGTGGTGGAAGCGAAGGGCGGCATCAAGCACGTCATCTCGTTCCAGGAGCATGCCCGGTGAACCTGCATCACTCGGACCTGAAGGGCGGCGTGGCCATCGAGGACCACGGCATCATCGGCGACCTGCGCACGGTGGCGCTGGTGGGCTACGAGGGCACCATCGACTGGATGTGCTTTCCGCACTTCGACAGCCCCAGCATCTTCGCGGCGCTGCTGGACCCTGAGAAGGGCGGGTACTGGCGCGTGTCCCCGGAGCCGGACAACGTCCAGAAGCGGCAGTTCTACTGGCCGGACACCAACGTGCTGGTGACGCGCTTCTACACGCCCGACGGCGTGGGGGAGCTCATCGACCTGATGCCGCTGGGCAAGGGGGCGAGGGCGGAGGGGCGCGAGGTCCTGCGGCGCATCCGCGTGGTGCGCGGGCAGATGTCCTTCCGCATGGAGTGCTTCCCGGCGTTCAACTACGCCCGGGACGAGCATGAGACGCACGTGGTGAACGGCGGCGCGGCCTTCGTCTCCAAGGGCCTGAGCATGCAGCTGGTGACGCCCATCCCGCTGAAGCAGGACAAGAACGGCGTCGTCGCGCACTTCACGCTGAAGGAGAGCCAGTCCGCGGTCTTCACCCTGCGCGAGGGCGGCGTGGAGGGCTGCCACCACCACCTGCACACGCACGACTCCGCGGAGAAGCTCTTCCGCGACACGGTGGACTACTGGCGCCACTGGGTGTCCAAGTGCAAGTACACGGGGCGGTGGCGGGAGATGGTGCAGCGCTCGGCGCTGGCGCTGAAGCTGATGACCTTCGAGCCGTCCGGGGCCATCATCGCGGCGCCCACGTGCAGCCTGCCGGAGTCCCCCGGCGGCACGCGCAACTGGGACTACCGCTTCTGCTGGCTGAGGGACGCGGCCTTCACCGTCTACGCGTTCATCCGCATCGGCTTCAACGAGGAGGCCGCCGCCTTCATGCGTTGGGTGGAGAAGCGCTGCGCGGAGAACGGGGATGGGCCGCTGCCGCTGATGTTCCGCCTGGACGGCGGCCGGGTGCCGGACGAGGAGGAATTGCATCACCTGCGCGGCTATGGCGGCGCGCGTCCGGTGCGCATTGGCAACGCGGCGGCGGACCAGCTGCAGCTGGACATCTACGGGGAGCTGATGGACTCCGTGTACCTGTCCAACAAGTACGCGGCGCCCATCTCCTATGACTTCTGGCGGCACCTGCGGCGGCTGGTGGATTGGGTGTGCGACCACTGGCAGAAGGAGGACGAGGGCATCTGGGAGATTCGCGGTTCGCGCCGGCAATTCGTCTATTCGAAGCTGATGTGCTGGGTGGCGGTGGACCGGGCCATCCGGCTCGCGGACAAGCGCAGCCTGCCGGCGGACCGGGCGAAGTGGCTGAAGACGCGCGACGCCATCTTCGAGGAGATCATGGAGAAGGGCTGGTGCCAGGAGAAGGGCGCCTTCATCCAGGCCTACGGGCACGAAGCGCTGGATGCGGCGAACCTCCTGATGCCGCTGGTGTTCTTCCTGTCGCCGGTGGATCCGCGGATGATCTCCACGCTGGACGTCATCCGGAAGGCTCCGAAGGAGGGAGGCCTGACGTCGGACGGTCTGGTGTTCCGCTACGAGGCGGACGAGAAGCTGGATGGGATTGAAGGCAGCGAAGGCACCTTCAACCTGTGCAGCTTCTGGCTGGTGGAGGCGATGACGCGCGCGAGCAGCGTCCGGCCGGACCTGCTGGACGAGGCGCGGCTCATCTTCGAGCGGATGCAGGGCTACGCGAACCACGTGGGGCTGTACGCGGAGCAGACGGGCATGTCCGGCGAGGCGATGGGCAACTTCCCGCAGGCGCTCACGCACCTGTCGCTCATCAGCGCGGCATATAACCTGGACCGGACGTTGGGCCGCCACGATTGACGGAGGGGACGGTAGACTCGCGCGCACCCGCCATGCCCGACCTGTACCCGCTGCTGTTCCGTTTCGCCGTCAAGGCGGATGCCCAATACGACGTGCTGAGCCGCCGCGTGCGCAAGGGGCTGGGCATCGCCCCGCCGCTGCGCATCCTGCCGTACCGGGGCTACGGCACCCCGGAGCGCGTGGTCATCAAGGCGCGCGTGCTGGAGGAGCGCAAGGTGACGCCCCAGCGCCAGCGCCACACGCTGTGGAGCAGCGCCGTGGCCTCCTACAAGCGCTACATGACGCGGGAGATTTCCAGCGCGCACGTGGCGGTGCGCTGGGGGGAGAAGCGCTGGGAGGGCGTGACGGACGAGGAGGGCTTCCTGGAGCTATGGGTGCCTCCGCCCGAGGGCGTGCGCTCCGGCTGGCACATGGTGGAACTGGAGCTCCTGTCGCCGGAGGCGGAAGGGGTGCCTCGCGTGTCCGCGCCGGTGCGGGTGGCGGGGACGAGCGCGGAGTTGGGCGTCATCAGCGATATCGACGACACGGTCATCGCCACGGGGGTGACGGATCCGCTCAAGCGCGCGTGGGCGTTGTTCCTCACGGAGCACCGGGGGCGGCTGCCCTTCCCGGGCGTGGACGCGTTCTACGCGGCGCTCCAGGCGGGCGCGAGCGGCACGGCGGACAACCCCATCTTCTACGTGTCCAGCAGCCCGTGGAACCTCTACGAGCACCTGGACGAGTTCCTCTCCATCCACCGCATCCCCATTGGCCCGCTGCTGCTGCGTGACTGGGGCCTGTCACGGCATGGCTTCGCGCCGGGCGGCGGGCACGGGCACAAGCTGGACAAGATTCGCGGCGTGCTGGAGACGCTGTCGCATCTGCCCTTCGTGCTGATTGGGGACAGCGGCCAGGAGGACGCGGAGCACTACCGCACCATCGTGCGCGAGTACCCGGGCCGCATCCGCTGCGTCTACATCCGCAACGTGCCGGGGGGCTCCAAGCGCGGCGAGGAGATGGAGACCATCGCGAAGGACATCCGCGACGCGGGCAGTGAGCTGGTCGCCGTGGACGACACGGTGGCCGCCGCGAGGCACGCGGCGCGCGCCGGGTGGATCCGCTGGGAGGAGGTCCCGGAGGTGGAGGCCCACCGCCGCGAGGACGCCGCGCGGAGCGCCCTGGGCGAGCGGGGCTGAAGATTTCCAACCCCGCGCGTCACGGCGCGGTGACACGTGAACGGGTGACGTGTTGTGGCTTGAGGGCGGGGAGAGGGCTGTGGCACACGCGGGCCTCCCTCGTTTCATCCCCCCGAGGTCGTCCACATGTCGCGAAACACCCTGAAGTGGTCCGTGCTGGCTTCCGCGCTGTTCCTGGGAGCGTGCAACAACGCACCGTCCGAGCCGGCGCCCGAGTCCACCCAGTCCGTGCGCACGGTGGAGTCGAAGCTCAGCCAGATCGAGCTGGAGTGGGAAGGCCCCACGCCGCTGCTCGAGTCGATCATGGAGGCCGGCAACGACGAGTGCGACACGCACAACAACTGGTGTGACGGCACGCTGGACGTGTACGGCTTCCCCTGGTCCTCCACGCAGACGCCGACGCTGTCGGACGCGGTGGAGTCCGTGTTCGCGCTGATGCAGGACCCGCGCGAGCAGAGCCGCATCAACTGGCAGGACCGGGGCACCGTGCCGTTCAGCACGCTGTCCGACGCGCTCTTCTTCTTCGACGCGCTGGACCCGCACCTGCTCACGGAGATTGGCAACGGCACGGAGCAGGTGCAGATCCGCTACTTCTACAGCTCGTACCTGGTGGCTCCGGGCGCGCATGACTGGAACCACCTGTTCATCGTGCTGTTCCCCCAGTCGCACCGCGTGGCGGTGTTCAACCTGGTGAACCACGAGATTTGAGCCGTCCCCCGCTCAGGCCACGGGGCGCCCGCTCTGCATCTGCACCATGCGGATGGCGCGCTCCATGAGCTCACCCTGGGCGGAGCGCTTGTCGTTGGGCGTGGCGGCGGTGCGCCGCCGCCACGTGCCGTCCGTGCCCAGCTCCCACGCGCCGCTGGTGTCCACCATGCAGCGCTCCACCACGTCTCGCACCTGCGCGGCCAGGGTGGGGTCCTCCACCGGCGCCAGGATTTCCACACGGTGGTCCAGGTTGCGCGGCATCATGTCCGCGGAGCCGATGTAGCACCGCGACGTCGCGCCCCGCTCGAAGGTGTAGATGCGCGGGTGCTCCAGGAAGCGGCCCAGGTTGGACACCACCCGGATGTGCTCCGACACGCCCGGCACCCCCGGCCTCAAGCAGCAGATGCCTCGCACGTTGAGGTCCACGCGCACGCCCGCGCGGGACGCGTCGTAGAGCGCGCGGATGATGCCCGGGTCCACCAGCGCGTTCATCTTCATCATGATGCGCGTGGGCGTCTCCGGCGTGTGCGCCGCCTGCGTCTTCTTGATCTCCTCCAGCAGCCCTTCCCGCATGGTCAGCGGCGCCACCAGCAGCTTGCGGAAGGAGCGCGGCCGGCCGAAGCCGGTGAGGAAGTTGAAGACGTCCGCCACGTCCGCGCCAATGTCCGGATCCGTGGTGAACAACCCCAGGTCCGTGTAGAGCCGCGCCGTCTTCGGGTTGTAGTTGCCCGTGCCGATGTGCACGTAGTGCCGCACCCGCTCGCCCTCGCGCCGCACGATGAGGATGGCCTTCGCGTGCGTCTTCAGGCTGGGAATCCCATACACGACGTGCACGCCCGCCTCTTCCAGCGCGTTCGCCCAGCGGATGTTGGCGCGCTCGTCGAAGCGCGCCTTCAGCTCCACCATGCACACCGCCTGCTTGCCGTGCTCCGTCGCGCGGATGAGCGCGGGCACCAGCGGGGAGCTGTCCGACGTGCGGTACACCGTCTGCTTCAGCGCCAGCACGTCCGGGTCCTCCACCGCCTCGCTCACGAAGCGCTCCACGGAAGATGCGAAGGACTCGTAGGGGTGGTGCACCAGCAGGTCGCCCCTGCGCATCGCGGACATCACCGTGCCCCCGCCGTCCGCGGACTCGTTGTCCGTGCGCAGCCGTGCCTGCGTCACCGGCGTCCACGGCGGGTCGCGCAGCTCGGAGAAGCCCGGCGTCATCGCCAGCGACATCACGTCCGCCAGGTCCAGCAGGCCGTGCTCCTCGTACACCTGCCGCGGCTCCAGCGTCAGCGCCTCCACCAGCGGCTCCAGCAGCTTCGCGTTCATCCCCGCTTGAATCTCCAGGCGGATGACGTCCCCGAAGCGGCGCTGGCTGATCTCCGTCTCCACCGCCTTGAGCAGGTCCTCCGCGTCCTCGGACACGGTGTAGTCCGCGTCGCGCGTCACGCGGAACAGGCTCCAGTTGAGGACCTCCATCCCGGGGAACAGGTCCCCCAGGTGCTGCGCGATGATCTCCTCCAGCGGCACGAAGAACGTGCCCCCCTTGAGCGGCACGAAGCGGGGCAATATCTCCTTGGGCACCTTCACCCGCGCCACGCTCTCGTCTTCCGCCACCGGGTCGCGCAGGAGCACCGCGAGGCTCAGGGACAGGTTGGAGATGTACGGGAAGTGCCGCCCCAGCCCGATGGCCAGCGGCGTGAGCACGGGGAAAATCTGTTCGCGGAAGCGCTGCTCCATCTGCGCGCGTTGATCCGCGTCCAGCTCCTTCATGGACAGGATGCGCAGCCCCTTCTCCGCCAGCGCGGGGCGCAGGACCTTCTCGAAGCAGTCCGCGTGGCGCCGGCCCTGCTCCAGGATGCCCGTGTGCAGCTTGTCCAGCGTGTCGCCCGGGGACGCGCCGTCCGGCACCAGGCGGCCCACGCGCGCGGCGATCTGCTCGTGCAGCCGCGCCACGCGGATCATGAAGAACTCATCCAGGTTGCGCGCGTAGATGGAGATGAACTTCATCCGCTCCATCAGCGGCATCTCCGGCGACTCGGCCAACTGCAGCACCCGGTCGTTGAAGGCCAGCCACGACAGCTCCCGGTTGAAGAACAGGTCGCTGTCCGGCAACTCCGTGCCCGGGGGAACGACGTCCCGGTCCATGGTCTTCTGGGGGGTGCCTTTGGCGGCGGCGCGCTTCGCCATGACGTGTGACTCCTCCTAGGTGTTTCTCAGGGTGTGCCCTCTAGCAGTCTCGCACCGCGCCGATTGTGAACTCGCACGCCTGGCCTGGAACCGGACATCCGGGCGTATCCCACCCTGGATGACCCTGGCAGTGGCCAGCGAGGCGTGCGGGCTGTGGACTCCCCGGCAGTCCATCGCTTGAATCCGGCGGCCACTGACGGCATTCAAGAGGGGTGAACGCTCCCAATTCCTCCTTCCCGGCCATTCCGGACGGTGCCCCGGCGGACACGTCCCCGGACGCCCTGTTCACGGCCTTCCGCGAAGGGTCCCAGAAGAAGTCCAACCGCTTCACCTTCACCTGGTTCGTGGCCGCGGCGGTGCCCGTGGTGCTCGCCCTGGGCTTCTTCACCCTTTGGCGTGCAAACGGAACGTCCTTCTCCGTCGTCACGCCGCACGGCATCAAGGTGCTGCGCGCGGGGATGACGACCCAGGAGGTCGGGGGCCTGCTGGGCCACCCGCTCACGCTCCAGAAGCAGGGCGACCAGGACTGCTACCGCTACGGCCGGCCCAACTTCGTGAACGAGGTCTTCGTCGTGTACTCGGTCTGCTACGAGCAGGGGCAGGTGCGCGACGTGCTCACGCACCAGTACTCGGCCTGGCAGATAGACCCCGCGACCGGGGCCTTCATCGCGCCCGGCCAGGAGCCGCCCGCGCCCAAGAACCCGGCGGGGTAGCCGCTTTCAGCCCTGAGCGAGCCCCGCTTCGGCGCCCTCGAAGGTCACCTTCGCCTGCGTCATCACGTGCTCCACGGCGAGCAGGTGCCACGCGACGTCGGTCATCTGCGCGGACGCGGCCGGGTCCAGCATGGACTCGCGCAGCTGCGCCTCGGTGATGCCGAAGGGCTCCGAGGACTCCTTGAGCAGCTCCAGCGTGACCTGCGGCGTGAGCTGGAGCTTGTCCCGCTGCGCGATGGCGCGGAGCACCAGGGCAATCTTGAGGCGGCGCTCCACGTCGTCGCGGATGCCCGGGTGGTGCAGCCAGCCGTCCAGCGCCTCCTGCTGCTCCTCCAGGCTGAAGAACTTCTGCGCCAGGACCTCGCCCTCCGCCTGCTTCCAGCGGCGGCGGATCTCCTCGTCCACCAGCGCCTTGGGCACGGTGACGTCCGCGCGGGCGACGATTTCGTCCAGCACCCGGTTGCGCGCGTCCACCCAGAGCATGTCGGCCATCTCGCTCTCCATCTCCTCCACGATGGAGCTCATGACCTCCTCATGCGTGGAGCCGCGGCCCAGCTGCTGGAGGAACGCGTCCGACTCCGTGTCGGGCATGCTCACCTCGCGCGCGCCGCGCACGTCCACCAGGAAGCGCGCCGGCATGCCGCGCAGCGGGTCCGCCGGGTAGTTGTCCGGCAGCACCAGCCCCACCTCCACGCTGTCGCCCACGCTGGCCTCCGCGATGACCTCCGCGAAGCCGGGCAGCATCACCTGGGGGGCCAGCTCCATCCAGTAGCCCATGCGGGTGCTCAGCGGGATGAGGCGGCCGTTGGCGTAGCCCAGGATGTCCAGCCGCACGTCGTCGCCCATGGCCAGGGCTTCGCCTTCCGCGCGCTCACGGACCTGCGCCTTCGCGCGGGCCAGCTCGTGGAAGCGCTCCAGCAGGTCCTCTTCCGTGAGGTCCTCGCCCTGGGGCACGCGGATGTTCAGGTTCTCCAGCGACGGGGCCTTCACCTGCGGCAGGTCCGCCTGGTGGCCCAGGCCGGGCGCCACGGGCAGCCGCTGCACCAGCTGATGCACGGGAGTCTGCGCCGGGACGGCGGGCGCTTCCGGAGGCTTGGGGGTGGAAGGGGCGGCGGCGGACTTCGCCGGCTTCGCCGGGGTGGAAGACGGGCCGGGCGCCTTGGCGGCGGGTGCGGCGGACGGCTTCGCGGGAGGGTTCTTCTTCGTGGCCACCGGAGGGCCTCCTGGCAGGTAGCGACCGTGGTCCCAGAGGGGATTGAAACGTGCGCGTCTCACACGGCCACGGTGCCTACCAGAAAAGGACCCCCCGGGGACATCCCCGGGCGTTCACCACCCGGGGGCCCTTCAGTCACTTCAACGGCTTACCCGAACAGGCCGCCGACGAAGCTGGAGACGGCGGAGACGGCGGCGCCCACCTGGCTGACCACCGGGATGTTGGTGGCGGCGGCGATGGAGCCCACGGCGGTGATGACGCCCGTGACCTTCGCGGTGGTGCTGGCGTTCGGGTCACGCAGGGTGGAGACCGCGTTCGCCGTGTCGAAGGCGGCGATGGCGATGTTCGCGCCCGGGGCGAAGCGGCCGGCGGCCTTGGCCAGGGTGCCCGTGGCGGCCTTGGCGGCGGCGGTCGCACCGGCCTTGGCGGCGGCCTTGCCACCCTCGGCCAGCGCGGCCTTGGCGGCGGCGCGGGTCGCGGTGCCCGTGGCGGCCTTCAGGGCCACGCCGCTCTCGCTGACGGCGGTCTTCAGGGCGGAGCGAACGCCGCTCTTGATGGCGGAGGAAGCGCCACCCTCGAAGGCGGCCTTGGCGGCGGCACCGGCGGCGGCGCGGGCCAGCTTGGGGCCGGCGCCCGGGACCGCGGCCTTGAAGGCGCCGCTGGCGGCCTTGTACGCGCTGCCGAACTTGTTCACGTCACGGGCAACCTCGAGGCCGCCCTTGACGGTGCTGACCGCGGTCTTGCCGGCGGTGGCGACGGAGCCCAGCGCCTTGTTCCAGTCCTCGCTGCTGCCGGAGCGCACGGCGTTGCGCACGTCGGAGATGGCCGTGCCGGCCTGGCCCACCAGCTTCGTGGCGTTGGTGATGGTGCCGAAGGCCTTGCCCGCGATGCCCAGCTTGCCCTTGAGGTCGAGCTTGGTCTTCGGGTCCATGGCCTTGGAGACCATCTTGTCGACGTTGCCCTTCAGCGTCGCCTTGAAGCCGTCCGTCTTCAGGCTCTTGACGTTGTCGAAGCCGTCCTTCACGGCCGTCTTCACCTTCGTGAAGGTGTCGTAGCCCTTCTTCGCCTGCGTCCCGATGTCCTTCGCCGCCTTGAGGGGGTCCTGCTGCACCTGGCGGATGGTGTTGGAGACGGCACTGCGGGCGCGGTCGATGAGGCTCATGTGGGGCTCCCTCGTCGGAGTTCGAGGAATGATTGGAAGGGATGCGAACGACTTGCGGGGATTATCGCAGCAGCCGTCGATCAGTTGCGTAGCACCTCACATGTAGTGAGAAGGTGGGTGTGGGACGCTGGTTGTGGCACGACGCGTCAACGTCAGCGGCAGTCGGGGTCCGCGTCGTCGGCCCGGCCATCCCCGTCGTTGTCCGCGCCGTCGTGGCAGTGGCCGGCCTCGGACGGAGCCCATTCGGTGACGTGGAGGGTGTAGCGGATGGGGGTGTCCCGGTCCGGCCGGGCCATGCCGTCCACCACCACCAGCACGGATTGCCCCTGGGCCAGGGTGAGCTTCAGCGCCGGGGCACCCTTGGTGGTGGGATGTGGGTGCGCGGCGCAGCCCAGCTCCGTGCCCCGGCAGCCAGTGAGGAGGTACAGGGCGTGGCCGCCCGCGTCCGGGTCGTTGCCGGGTGAGGTGTCGAAGACGAAGGTGCCGGCCCTGGGCGCCGTCCACAGGTGGGCTCGGTCCTGCTGGAGCAGCGCGCCGCAGGTGCCCTGGAAGCCGTCGCCGGAGAGGGCCGTCTCGCCCTGGAAGGTGAGGGGCAGGGCGCTTCCCAGGTCGTGGTGGGCGCAGCCCTGGCCCTTGCAGCGGGGCTCGTCGCGGCACTCGGTGTCCGCGCAGTCCACCCAGCGGTCCCCGTCGTTGTCCATGCCGTCGAAGCAGGCGCCGGCCTCGGTGGCGCGCAATTCGTCGATGTGGAGCTCGAAGGCGCCCTGCGTGAAGGACCCGCCGGCCACGGCGTCCACCGTCACCAGGACCCGCTGGCCCTGCGTCAGCGTCACGGCCACCCGGGCCCCGCCTCCGTAGCTGATGCCGCCCGTGGCGCACGCCAGCTCCTCGCCGCCGCAGCCGTCCGCGTACACGGCGATGACGGACCGTATCGCCGAGCGGGCCGTGTCGAAGGTGAAGGTGCCCGCCCGGGGCGCCGTCCACAGGTAGCCCCGGTCCGGAGCGCCCGCGCCTCCGCACGAGGCGGCGTGGTCGTCCCGGGCCTCCACGGTGGAGCCCTTCAGCGACACCGGCAGCGCGCTGCCCAGGTCCCGGTCCACGCACACGGGCTCCGGAGGCGCGCAGACGTGGGGCACTCCCGTGCCGCCGCAGGTCTCCGGCGCCGCGCACCCACCGCAGTCGAGCGTGCCGCCGCAGCCATCCGCCACCGCGCCGCACGTCGCACCCAGGAAGCCGCAGGTGGCGGGCCGGCATCCCGGGACCGCGCAGACGTTGGGCACGCCGCCCGCGCCGCAGGTGCGTCCCTCGCCGCACGCGCCGCAATCGAGCGTCCCGCCGCAGCCGTCCGCGACCTGTCCGCAGTTCTTGCCCAGGACTTCGCAGGTGGACGGCGTGCACACGGCCTTGCCGCAGACGTTGGGCACGCCCGCGCCGCCGCAGGTCTCGGACGCGAGGCAGCCTCCGCACTCCAGCACCGCGCCGCAGCCGTCGGACACGCGACCGCAGTTCGCTTCCAGGGCCGCGCAGGTCGTGGGCACACAGGTGCCGGCGCCGCAGACGTTGGCCTCACCCGCGCCGCCGCAGGTCGCGTCGGCCGCGCAGGCTCCGCACTCCAGGACGTCGCCGCAGCCGTCCAGCACCTCGCCGCAGCTCTTTCCCAGCGCGGCGCAGGTGGCCGCCTGGCACAGCGGGGCGGCGCAGACGTTGGCCACGCCGCCCGCGCCGCAGGTGAGCCCCTCGCCGCATGCGCCGCAGTCGAGCACCCCGCCGCAACCGTTGGACACGGCGCCGCAGTTCTTGCCCAGCGCCTCGCAGGTGGTGGGGACGCACGGCGCGCGGCCGCACACGTTGGCGGTGCCGCCTCCGCCGCACGTCTCGTCCGGCCCGCACGCGCCACAGTCGAGCACCCCGCCACAGCCGTCCGCGACCTGTCCGCAGTTCTTGCCCGAAGCCTCGCAGGTGGTGGGGACGCAGGCCGGAGGCCCGCAGGCGTTGGGCACGCCGGCGCCTCCGCAGACCTCCGGGGTCGCGCACGTGCCGCAGTCGAGCACGCCGCCGCAGCCGTCCGAGAGCGGCCCGCAGGTGGCGCCCCGCGCCTCGCAGCTGCTGGGGACGCAGGGCTGGGGGCCGCAGACGTTGGGCACTCCGCCCCCGCCGCAGGCCTGGTCTTCCGCGCACTCGCCACAGTGGAGCGTGCCGCCGCACCCGTCGATGGCGTAGCCGCAGTTCAGCCCCTGGGACTCACACGTCATGGGCGCGCAGAGGGACGGGGGCCGCCAGGCCATCCGGGCGGAGACCGCCTCCTCCGGCAGCGTCCGGCCGCACGCCGTCCACAGCCCCAGGAGC
>NZ_RAWQ01000157.1:0-26323 GCF_003668965.1 Corallococcus sp. AB030 | reverse complement strand
CTTCCACCACGATGGGGGACTGGCCGGAGCGCTGCCGGTTCTCGTCCTCCAGGGAGTAGAAGAGCTGGATCTGCGAGCCGCCCTTCATGACGAGCTCGCCCTTCTGGTTCTCCGCCCAGAGGTCGATTTCGACGAAGTACCGGCCGCCGGAGCCGTGGCGGTCGCTCACGCGGCCCTTGCAGACCACGGTGTCGCCCGGCCACACCATCTTGATGAAGCGGACGTTGTAGCGCCGCAGCTGGCCGCCGCGGGCCCAGTCGCTGATGAGCTGGCCCAACATGCCCATGACGAGCATGCCGGGGGCGTAGACGGACGGCATGCCAACGCTCTTGGCGTAGAGCTCGTCCACGTGCACGGGGTTGTAGTCGCCGGAGGCGCCCGCGTAGCGCGACAGCTGGACGCGGTCCACCGGGGCCTTGGCCAACGCCGGCAGCTCGTCACCGACGCGGATGGATTCGAAGTAGAGCTTGCGCGCGGGCATCAGGCGTTCTCCTTGGCGGCACGCACCACGAGGGTCCGGCGGGCGCGGAAGACGAGGTTGCCCTCTTCGTCCCGGCCTTCGTCCTCGATGACCGCGATGTCCATCTTGCCGGACATGCCCGGCCGCTCGAAGACGTCCGACACGCGGGTGGACACGTAGATGCGGTCCCCCGCGAAGATGGGCCGCTCGTAGTCAAAGCCCTGTTCGGCGTGCAGCAGGCTCTTGATGCCCACCCCCAACAGCTCCCGGAGGTCCGCGGCGGAATGGAACGACGCGGGGAACGTGGGCGGCGCGACGATGGTGGGGTAGCCCGAGGCCCGGGCGTACTCCTCATCGTAGTAGATGGGATTGTAGTCGCCGATTGCCTCGGCGAAGCGCCGGATGGCGCCCTTCTCCACCTCGTTGAGCGTCGGCGGCGAGGCGCGGCCAATCGCGTTCTTGTCCAGCATTTCCCTCTCCTGATGAACCTTCAGCGACCTGACGGAAGCTCGAGCACCGTCAGGAGCCCGGCCTCCGCGGCCGTCAAACGTGGCGCGGCATTCACCAGCGCGTTCGCGGTGGCCCGGTCGCCCGCCACTCCCCCCGGTATCTCAAGCACCAGCCTGGGGTCCGCGTCGATCTCGATGCGATCCCGTGGGTTGTCCGCCCCTACCGCGATGGTCAGCTCCAGGCGGACCCGCTCCTGCCCCTCCTCCAAACCCACCACGGACTGGAACATGCCCGCGACGCGGCCTTTCTTCACGACAAATGCGCCGCCGGTGATGTCCTCCTCGGCGAACACGGGCGCGACCTCCTCCTCGAAGTCGTCACAGTCCAGCCCCAGCCCCACCGCCGCCAGCGCCGCGGACTCCACCAGCCCCACGTGGCCCAGCTCCTCGCGGTCCACCAGGTCGAAGAACTCCTCCTCCGTCAGGCCCGCGCCCACCTTGCGCTGCAGGGCCTCACGGCGCGTGCGCGCGTCCACCACGCGGCTGGCCAGCACCTTGCGCACGGGGCCGCACACCTGACCGGCGGTGGCCACCAGGCGGTCCAGGACGAAGCCCGGGTTCACGCCCGTGCCCACGATGGCGACGCCCGCCTTCTCCGCGGCGCGCTCCAGCTTCTCCGCCAGCTCCGGGTACTTGAGGTGCGGGAACGCCAGCTCCTCGCAGGTGCTGGCCACCGGCAGGCCCAGCTTCAGCGCGTCCAGCAGCTGGTCCATCACCTGGGAGAGCCGCGAGCTGGTGGCGTGCAGCACCACCACGCCCTTGCGGCGCCCCACGGCGCGCTCCAGCGAGTCCGCGACCTTGAAGCGCGGCCCGGCCAGCCCCAGCACGTCGCCCAGGGGACGACCCACCAGGGAGGGCTGCGAGTCCACCGCGCCCATCAACTCCACTTCGGTGGACGACAGGGCTGCCCTGGCAATCTCCTGCCCGATAAACCCCAGCCCCATCACCACCACCGGCACCGGCCCATCAGGGGCTCTAGCCATCGGAGATTGCTCCCGAATTCCAAGGGGTTACAGCCATTTACGTTGGGTAGGCGGCCACCATAGAACACGGCTCGACGGGCAGGCAAGCAGGACGTGGAATCCAGCGACCACCTGTTTCAGGGAAACCTCAAGAATTCCGGTAGTTTGGCGGTACTGGAAAGCTTGGGGGGGCCTGTCTGGCCGTCTGTGGACCGGATATAAGAGTCTGAGAAAAACGCAGCCCACTCGCTCGGAGCGTATCAGCCCATGGCCCGAATCCTCGTGGTGGACGACGACGTGCTCATCCTCGCCGCGCTGTCCCGGATCCTCCAGGCGGAGGGTTACGAGGTCGTGACACACAGCGACCCGGTGGTGGCGGCGCGGGAGCAGGGATTCGACGTCGTCCTCACGGACTTCATGATGCCGTACCTCAACGGCATCGAGCTGTTGTCAGCGCTCCGGGAGAAGAACCCTCGCGCGGTGCGGCTGATGCTGACGGCGGCGGCGGACTTCAAGACGGCGTCGGAGGCGGTGAACCGGGGCGAGGTCTTCCGGCTCCTGGGCAAGCCGTGGTCGCTGAGCGACCTGACCAGCAGCATCCGGCAGGCCTTCGAGCACCACCGGCTGGTGGCCACCAACGAGCGGCTGACACGCGAGGTCGCGGAGAAGAACGCGGAGCTCCTGGCCATCAACGAGGGACTGGAGCGCCGGGTCATCGAGCGCACCACGGGGCTTCTGGACGGGCTCATCAGCGCGCTGGACTACCGCGACACGGAGACGCAGTGGCACTCGCGGCGCGTGTCGCTGTACGCGCGGCGGCTGGCGCAGGAGATCGGCCTCACCGGACCGGCGCTGGACGTGGTGGAGCAGGGCGCGCTCCTGCACGACATCGGGAAGATTGGCGTGCGGGACTCCATCCTGCTCAAGCCCGGGCCGCTCACGCCGGAGGAATGGGTGGAGATGAAGCTGCACCCGGAGTTCGGCTACCGGATGCTGGCGAAGATGCCCTACCTGCACGAGGCGGCGCTCATCGTCCTGCAGCACCAGGAGCGCTGGGACGGCAAGGGCTACCCGCTGGGGCTCAAGGGCGAGGAGATCGTCATCGGGGCGCGCATCTTCTGCCTCGTGGACACGCTGGACGCCATCACCTCCGACCGGCCCTATCGCAAGGGGCGCCCCATGAGCGTGGCGCGCGACGAGGTCCGCCGCTGCGCGGGCACGCAGTTCGACCCGATGCTCGCGGAGGCGTTCCTCGGCCTGCCGGAGACGGAGTGGGCCCGCATCCGCCGTGAGGTGGAGACGATGGAGGAAGCGGAGAGCCACCGCTGGACGGGCGCGAACCTCAACGCCCAGGGCGAGCCGGTGCCCGCGCGCGCCGCCGGGGCCTGACGCGCGAGGGGCCTGCTTCAGGGGGCGCGGGTGCCGACGAGGACATCGTCGATGATCGTGCCCTCCAGCAGCGCGTCCACCACGTCCATGCCTTGAATCACTTCACCAAAGGCCGTGTAGCGGCCGTCCAGGTGCGGCTGCGGTGAGTGGGTGAAGAAGAACTGGCTGCCGCCAGTGTCCTTGCCCGACAGCGCCATCCCCACGGTGCCTCGCGCATACGGGCGGCGCGTCATCTCGCAGCGGATGGAATAGCCAGGCCCACCCTCCCCGTCTCCGCGCGGGTCTCCGCCCTGCGCGACGAAGTCCGGCACCACGCGGTGGAAGGTGATGCCCCGGAAGTAGCCCTGCTTCGCGAGCGCCATCAGGTTGCCGCCCGTAAGCGGCGCATCCGGATCCAACAGGACGGTGATGTCGCCCTTGCGCGTGCGCAGCGTGAGCGTCGTGCCCGGGGGCGCGGCCGGCGGACGGTACGTCTCCGGAGGCAGCTCCACGCGGGGAGAGCGGACCGGCGCTCCCGTGAGCGTGGTGAGGGACTCGGCCGCGATCCGGCGCACGTTGGCGTGTGGATGGGTCAGCCATTCGCGCAGGCGGGGTTCCGCCGCGAGGCCCTTCAACACGACGAGCGCGCCGGCCACCGCCTCCGCCAGGTCCGGCTCCTTGGGGACGCGGTCGGCCAGGGCCTCCAGCGCGGGCAGGGCTTCGGTGTCCTTCAGCTTGCCGGCGGCGGACGCGGCCAGTCCCGCCACCACCGCGTCCCCTCCTCCGATGAGCGCGCGAATGGGCGCCAGCGCTTCGGGCACGGGGCGTTCAGCGAGTGCGGCCAGCGCGGCGCCGCGCACGATGGGGCTCACGTGGTCCAGGTAGGGCACCGCGAACGCAGCGCCGGTGGGCTGCCCCTTGAACTGCGCCACCTCGTGCAGTCCCAGCGCGAGCCATCGGGCTTCGGGGACGCGGCCGTAGCCGCACTGGAGGACCTGCTCCAGAGTGCCCAGCTGTCGGTCCATCGCCGCCGCGAACCGGCAGTCCAGCCAGGCGAGGTCCGTGTGGGCTTCGTCGGACACGGCGGTGCGGTCTGCTTCCGCCAGCGCACTCCTCATGCGCGACAACACCGGCCGGCCCTGGAGCGGAAGTCCCTGCTGCGCCACCGCCAGCAACACGTGGCCTTTCGCCGCCTTCCCCTCCGCCACCTGCTTCGCCAGGTGCGACTGGCCTTCCAGTGCGCTCAGCGGGGCACAGGGTGAGCCGGCCTCGCACTTCGCGGCGAGCTTCGCCAGCGCACGCGCCACCTCCGCCGACGCGCGGGACGTGGCTTCGCCCAACATCAGGTTCAGCGCCAGCGCGTCCCGCGGGCTGCCCAGGTCGCCCAGGCTCTTCACGCACGGGGCCATCACATCCGGTATCGAATTGGCCACGCAGGAGCGGAGCGCATCCACGCCGTCCAGCCGCTTCGACGCAGCCAGAAGGTACGCCCCGGCGACGTTCACTTCGCTCCGCAAGCGGGGATCCAGCAGCGCGCGGATCGTCTCCAGGGGGACGTTCGCCACGGCCGCGGGTCCGGCCTTGCGCGCAGCCACGCCCAACGCCGTCGCCGCCGCCTCGGACCAGGGGCCATTGGCCGGAGACAGCCGGGCCGTCAGCACCTCCACGGCGCCAGGCGTGGCCAGCTTGCCCAGGGACTCCAGCAGCGTGTCGTGCACCCGGGCGTAGGCTTCCGAGGCCTCGGCGCGCACCAGCGCTTCCGTGAGCGCCGTCCGTGCGGCCTCCGGAAGCGGCTCCCACGACTGCGCCAGCTCACCCGCCGCGAAGGCGGCCTCGTCGCGCACGGCAGTGCGCCGCGCCGTCAGCCCGGCGAGGACGGCCTCCAGCGTCTCCACGTCCTGGATCCGCGCCAGGGCCCGGAGGGCGCGCACGCGCACGGCCCAATCCGGCGCGGAGGTGGCGAACCGCACCAGGTCCCCGCCTCCCAGGGAGCGGCGGTCCTCCCAGTCCTGGATCCGCGCGATGGCCTTCGAGGGCTCGACCGGGGGCGGAGGCACGTCGGGCGTCGGCACCGAGCGGACACAGGCGCTCACGAGGAGGAAACCGGCGGACACTGCGGCGGGCAGGCGGGCCATGCTCGAACGGGCTAGGTCAATTCCCCGCGAAAATCCAGGGGTTATGGCGCTGAACGGGTTTGACAGCCGCGCGCTGGGGCCGGGAAGATATCGGGCCGTTTCCCCCCTCCCGGAGCACCGGCCCTGAACTGCCCAGGCTGTAATCGCAAGGTCGCGGAAGACACCGCCATCTGCCCCCACTGCGACCACATCATCGACGAGTCCTTCCTCGGGGGAGCCGGGGATGAGGGGGACTCTGGCGGCGATGACGAGAGCACCGGAGTCCGGCCGCCGCCGCGCTCGCGGCCTCCTCCGGCCCGCGCCGCTCCAGAGCCTCGCGCACGCCCCGCTCCGGCCCGCGCCAGGACGGGCGCCCGCCCCGCCGCGCCGCCGCCGAGCGACGACGCCACCAACGTGCGGAGCATGGACGACATCGCCCGGGAGAAGGCCCAACGTGCCGCTCCTCCCGCCCGGGGCGGTGGCGCCGCCAAGGCCGCTCCCGCCCGTGCGTCGGCCCGCCGCGCCCCGGCGCCCGCTCCCGTCGAGGAGGATGAGGACGACGCCGGCGACGCGGTGGCGGATCCCTGGTCCCGTGAGGCCCGTGAGCTGGAGTCCTCTCGCTCGCCCATCGATGATCCGGAGGTGCTGCTGGACGACGCGCGCTCGTTCCTGGGCGAGCTGCAAGGCGGCGACCGCATCGCGTTCTGGGGCGCGGCGCTGGTGGTGCTCTCCTGCTTCATTCCGTGGAAGGAGACGGCGGAGGGCGGCGACTTCCTGGGCCTCATCAGCCTGGGGTTCATCTCCTTCATCTTCGCCGTCGCGACCATGGTCTTCGTGGGCCTGCGGGCGCGGGAGGTGATGACCTGGGTGAACCCCATGCTGCCGTGGGGCGCGCAGATGGTCTGCAGCGTGGTGACCCTCGTCTGGTCGCTGGTGTTCCTGAAGCTCTCCTCGGACACCACCCTCGTGCCGTCGCCCATGGGCAACGCGGAGATGATGAACTCGTCGCCGAGCATCGGCTGTTTCCTGGGCATCCTCGGCGGCGTCATCGCGGTGCTGGGCACCCTGATGGGCCTGAAGCGCCAGGAGTAGGCCCGAGGATTTCGCTGCCGCGCCGGACATGAGGCGGGCTACCGTCGCCCGCCACCATGTCCGACGCCACGCCCCTCTCCCGCCTCCTCGACGCGCTGGGCTCGGCCGTCGTGGGCCAGCCCCGCGTGCTGGCCGACCTGGTGACGGCCTTCCTCGCGCGCGGCCACGTGCTGCTGGAGGGCGTGCCCGGGGTCGCCAAGACGCTCACCGCGCGCAGCATGGCGGGGGCGCTGGGCCTGTCCTTCTCCCGCGTGCAGTTCACCCCGGACCTGATGCCCGCGGACATCCTGGGCACCAACGTCTTCCAGCCGCAGGAGCAGACCTTCCGCCTGATGAAGGGCCCCGTCTTCACGGAGGTCCTGGTCGCGGATGAAATCAACCGCACGCCGCCCAAGACGCAGGCGGCGCTCCTCGAAGCCATGGAGGAGCGGCAGGTCACCATCGACGGCGTCACCCACGCGCTGCCGCCGCACTTCTTCGTCGTCGCCACGCAGAACCCGCTGGAGCTGGAGGGCACCTATCCCCTCCCCGAGGCGCAGCTGGACCGCTTCCTCATGCGCGTGCGCGTGGGCTATCCGGATGGCGACGCCGAAACCTCGCTCCTGCGCGCCTTCCACCAGCGCGAGGGCCGGCCACCCGCCGTGTCCCGCGTGCTGGACGCTGCAACGCTGATGGAGCTGCAGGACCGCGCCGCGCGCGTCGCGTGTGACGACTCCATCCTCCAGTACGTGGTGCAGCTCGTGCGCGACACCCGTGCACACCCCCGCGTACGACTGGGCGCGAGCCCCCGCGCCGCGCAGGCCCTGCTCGCGGCGTCCAAGGCGCACGCGGCGCTCCGGGGCACCGACTTCGTCACGCCTGATGACGTGAAGTCCGTCACGCCCAGCGTCCTCAACCACCGCCTCCTGCTCAAGGCCGAGGCGGAGGTGGAGGGCGTCACCGCGGACGACGTGCTGAGGCAGATGCTCGAACGGGTGCGAGTGCCCCGGTGAGCCTCGGGCGCCCCGTCCCCAGCGGCCTCGCCGTGGCGCTGTTCGCCGGAGCGCTGGTGCCCGCCGCGCTCGCGGTGGCGAGCCCCGCCTTCGGATGGCTGGCACTCGCGGTGGACGTGGCCGTCCTGCTCCTGTGCGCGGTGGACTTCCTGCGCGCGCCGCATGCCCGTGACGTCGACGCACGCCGCGAGGTGGAGCCCATCCTCTCCTCCGGCGTGGACAACACCGTGCGCTGGGAGCTGCGTTCGCGAACGGACAGGCCCGTGCGCGGTGAGCTGCGCGACGAGCCGCCCCTGGACGTGGAGAGCCACGGCCACCGTCAGCCCTTCACGCTGGAGCCGGGAGACACCACGCGGCTGACGTACCGCGTGCACCCTCCCTCCCGGGGCGATGCGCGCTTCGGCGACGTGAACCTGCGCCTGATGGGGCCCCTGGGTCTGTGCTCGCGGCAGGTGCGGCTGCCCGCGGGTCAGGACGTGAAGGTGTATCCGGACCTGCGCGCCCTCTCTCGCGAAGCACTGACGCTGGCGCGCGCGTCGGAGGCCGTGTCCGCGCGCACGCTCCATCGCAAGTCCGTGGAGGGCCGCGAGTTCGAATCGCTGCGCGAGTACCGCCCCGGCGACGACTACCGGCACATCGACTGGAAGTCCTCCGCGCGCCACGGCCACACGCTGGTGCGCACGTGGCAGCCGGAGCGCAACCAGCCGGTGCTGCTGCTGCTGGACTGCGGCCGTCACATGGCGGGCCGGGTGCAGGGGCGCCGGAAGCTGGATCACGCGGTGGACGCGGCGCTGCGGCTGGCGCGCGTGAGCCTGGACGCAGGGGACGTCGTGGGCGTGCTCGCGTTCGCCAGCGACGTGCGCACCTTCCTGCCTCCGCGCAAGGGCGCGGAGCACCTGCGCCTCATCACCGAGTCCCTCTACCGCGCGGAGGCCGGCCTGGAGGAGAGCGACTACGGCCGCGCGTTCGACTTCGCCTTCGCCCGCCAGACGCGCCGCGCGCTGGTGGTGCTCTTCACCGACCTGGTGGATCCGGACGCGTCCTCCGCGCTCCTCACGCGCACGCTGGCCCTGCGCCCCCGGCACCTGCCCGTCGTCGCGTCGCTGCTGGACGAGGACCTGGAGGCCGCCGCCACCGACGTGCCCGGCGACGCGACGTCCGCCTACGCGCGGCAGGCCGCCTCCCGCATGGAGTCCGAGTACCGCCGCACCGCCACCACGCTGCGTGACGCGGGAGCGCTGGTGGTGCGCGCACCGGCACGCGGATTCGGCGCCGCTGCACTCAACGTGTACCTGGACGTGAAGGCGCGCGGGCGGCTCTGAGCGCTCACGACGCATTCGTCAAGCCCTTTGAGACATTCCGACGCTCGCGCGCGCATGTGTCGTTCCGCCGAACACCATGCTTGCCAATCGCGCGGAGGCCGAGTTTTCGGCCTCGGGGAGGACCCCCTTTACAGATGGCGATCGCTGCCCACAATGGCGCGCCTCAACTGTTCGCGCGCACGCGCGCACGCTCCAAACCGGACGGGAGGCGGGACTTGGCGGAGGTCGCGAGGGGTTTGAAGCTGGAAGTGGAAGCAGACGCCGCGGCCATCGCGGCCCGTGCCGCGGAGGAGCTGGTGGAGGCGGGGCTGACGCCCTTCCACGAGCGGCTCCTCGCCGAGGAGTTGCTCGCGCGCAGCGGAGACACGCAGCAGCGGCTGGCGAACGCGCTGGCCGAAGCGAAGGTGGACCTCAACCCGCATCAGGTCGAAGCGGCGATGTTCGCGCTGGACGCGCTGTCGCGCGGCGGCTGCATGCTCGCGGACGAGGTGGGCCTGGGGAAGACCATCGAGGCGGGCCTCGTCATCGCCCAGCTCATGGCGGAGGGAAAGAACCGCATCCTCATCCTCGCCCCCGCCGTGCTGCGCGCGCAGTGGAACGCTGAATTGCGCGAGAAGTTCGACCTGGACAGCGTCCTCGTCGACGGCCGCGACGTGAAGAAGCACAACAACTGCTTCGATCAGCCCTTCCCCGTCATCTGCTCGCACCCGTTCGCGGCGAACCGCTCCGCGCTCGTGTCGGAGATTCCGTGGGACCTGATCATCATCGACGAGGCCCACCGGCTCCGGAACGCGCACCGGCCCAACAACAAGACGGGCCAGGCGCTGCGCGCGTCGCTCGCGGGCCGCCCCAAGCTGCTGCTCACCGCCACCCCGCTCCAGAACGACCTGATGGAGCTGTTCGGCCTGATGTCGCTCTTGGACGAGCAGATCCTGGGCCCCGAGCACGCCTTCCGCAGCCGCTACCGCGCCGACGAGGGCGGCGGCATGACGGAGGCCGCCGCGTGCGAGCTCAAGGAGCGGCTGGCCCCGGTGGTGCAACGCACGCTGCGCCGTCAGGTGCGCGAGTACGTGCGCTACACCAACCGCCGCAGCATCGTGGAGGACTTCCTCCCCTCCCCCGAGGAGCACGACCTCTACGAGAAGGTCAGTGAGTACCTGCAGCGCTCGGAGGCCGCGGCCATCGAGCCGGGCAAGAAGACGCTCCTGACGCTGTGCTACCGCAAGCTGCTGGCCTCCTCCACGTTCGCCATCGCGCCCACGCTGCGGCGGCTGTCTGAGAACCTGGAGAAGCGCCTGTCGGCCGCGCGGCTGGGACAGCAAGCCCTGTCGCTCTTCGAGCCGGAAGAGGCCAAGCAGTTCGTGGAGGAAGGCGAGGAGTGGTCCGACGACCCCGCCAAGGCGCCCCAGGTCCGCACGCTGGAGCAGGAGGTCTGGGAGCTGCGTCAGTACGCGGACCTCGCGGACTCCATCCGCATCAACGCCAAGGGTGAGGCGCTCAAGCGCGCCCTGGACCGCACCTTCGCGGTGATGCGCACGCACTCCTGGCCGGAGAAGGCGCTCATCTTCACGGAGTCCAAGCGCACGCAGCAGTACCTCTTCAGGCTGCTGTCGGAGCACGGCTACAAGGACAAGATTTCGCTCCTGTCCGGCGACGCCGGCGGCACGCCCGAGGAGCGCCGGGCGCTGGTGGAGGAGTTCCGCCACAAGACGCAGATCCTCATCTGCACGGAGGCCGGTGCCGAAGGCCTCAACCTCCAGTTCTGCAACCTGGTGGTGAACTACGATTTGCCGTGGAACCCGCAGCGCGTGGAGCAGCGCATCGGCCGGTGCCACCGCTACGGCCAGCAGCGCGACGTGCTGGTGGTGAACTTCCTCAACCGGCAGAACGCGGCGGACGCGCGCCTGTTCGAGCTGCTGGAGAAGAAGCTCAACCTCTTCGACGGCGTGTTCGGCGCGTCCGACGAAATCCTGGGCGCGCTGGAGAGCGGCGTCGACTTCGAGCGCCGCGTGCTGGACATCTACCAGTCCTGCCGCGACCCGAAGGACATCAACGTCGCCTTCGACAAGCTGCGCGAGGAGCTGGAGGGCACCATCAACCAGCGCATGACGTCGATGCGCTCGGTGGTGCTGGAGCGCTTCGACGGCGACGTGCGCCGCCGGCTGCGCGTGGCGGGAGACGCGGCCAAGGAGGTCGTGGCCAAGCGCCAGCAGGAGGCGAAGGCGCTCACCGGCTCCGTGCTGGGCAGCCGCACCTCCGGACGGCTCCAGGTGGCCAAGGCCGCCTACGCGGTGCGCGACCGCACCCAGGACACCGTCAGCTACCTGCAGCTGGACGCCGCGGGGCTCCCCTCACGGCTGGCGCGGCTGGCCGGCGGCGAGGGCTGGTGGTTCGTCTACAAGTTCGAGACGACGGGCCTCAAGCCGGAGGAGAAGCTGGTCCACCTGGTGCTGGTGAAGGACCGGGACGGCGGCTTCCGCGCCCTGCCGCTGACGGACGGTGTCCACTTCACGAAGCTCGACGCCAAGGAAGAGAAGCGCCGGCAGCCCGCGCCGGTGTCGGTCCAGCTCATGCAAGAGCAGTCGCTCATGACCGCCAAGGATGAGCTGATTCGGGCAGCGGAGCGGCGCAACGCGTTGGAGCTGGACAAGGCCAAGGAGCGCGCGGACCGCTACGTCGAGGACTGCCTGATGGAGTCCCGCGAGGTGGTGGAGTCCGCCCGTCAGGCGTGGTTCGACGCGCGCAAGGAAGTCTCCGGCATCGAGGACGTCGCGGAGCGCGCGAAGGCCCGGGCGCACTCGGACCGGCAGGAGCGCGACTACCGCCGCAAGCTGGCGTCGCTGCGCAACGAGGAGGAGAAGCGCTACGCCTCCAAGGACCGGCAGATGGCGGAGCTGGCCAACAAGGCGCGCGTGACGGAGAAGCGCACCCTCATCGCCTCCGCGTACTTCTGGCTGTCCTGAGCCCCGTCACAGGGGCTTGAGCCGCACCCACGTCGCGCCCCAACCTCCGTCCGCTTCGGAGGCTGTCTGGAAGCCTTCCACTTCCGGCAACGTGGGCAGCAGGGACTGCACGGTGCGCCTCAGCGCGCCCGTGCCCTTGCCGTGGATGATGCGCACGTCGAGCACGCCCTTCTGGCGGCAGGCCCAGAGGTACTCGGTGACGAGTTCCTTCACCTCGCGAGGCTGGAAGAGATGCAGGTCGAGGTTTCCATCGACCGGAATTTCTACTGCTCCCAGCTCGCCTCCCAGCTCATCTGGCGTGGGCGGAGGCTCCGGACCCTCCGGCGGCAGGGGCGGGAGTGGCTTTCGGCGTGACACCGTAGCGTGCCTCCTCCTGGCGCTGCTTCTCCTCGGCCGCCAGGCGCTGACGCTCGCGCGCCAGCCGGAACTCTTCCTTGAGGCTGGTGATTTCCCCCTTGAGCGAGGAGATGTCCTCCTTCACCGCTCGCGGGTGGCTTTCGCCAGCCGGGTCCTGATGGTTGCCCGCACGCTTGCCCTCCGAGCCGGCTCCACCGGAGGCGGTCATCTGCATCAACAGCGCGGCCAGGGTCATCACCATCATGAGCATTCACGTAAGCAAGCGCCGTGCTCGCGCGCAAGTCATGTTGCGTGAACGGCGCCTCTCTGGCCGCCCTCCTCCTTGTGTGACACGACGCGTTCCGCGAGCCGGACGGCGGACAGCGGGGCGCTCCCTTCCGCCTTGTTGTTGATGGTCACGAAGACGGGACGGTCGCGTCGCACCGCCGCCATGCACACACGGGCCAGCACGTCGCGGGTGCCCACGTCCTCGTCCACCAGCCGGTTGAACGGCGCGTAGCGGGCGTAGGCCTCCTCGTAGCCGAGGTTCGGCGGAAGCATCCATCGCACCACCACGGCGCGGGCCTCGAACGCGCGCGTGAGCTTCGCCTGCCGCGCGACGGGCGGCATGTGGGCCCACACCGCGAGCACCGGGCTCACGCCCGTGTCCGCGAGCGCCTGCGCGAAGCCCTCCGTGAGCAGCTCCTCGTTGCGCACCTCCACCGCGTACAGCGGCCCCCGGGGCAGCGCGGAGAAGAACGCGTGCAGCCGCTCCACGAAGCGGCCCGCGCCACCCAGCGCCGCGGGATCCTGCGGTGGGAACTGGAAGACGAGCGGTCCGGCCTTGTCGCCCAGCCCTTCCAGGAACGGCGCCACCACGTGGTCCACGGCGTAGGCCGCCTGGAGGAAGCGGTCGTTCACCTGCCCCCGGTGCGCGCCATAGCGCTCGTGCACGGGGAAGCGCGCCAACGTGCAGGCCTCGTGGGCCTTCACCAGGAAGCGGAAGCCGTCCGGCACCTGCTGCGCGTACTCAGCGAAGGTCGTGGCCGGCACCGGCGCGTAGAACGTCCGGTCGATGCCGACCGTGCGCAGCACCGGGTGGTGCGCGTAGGCAGCCAGGCCCTCACGCGCCAGCTGGGTCGTGCTGGCCTCATGATCGTAGACGAGCCCGTTCCAACCCGGGAAGGTCCATGACGACGTGCCCAGGTAGACACCGCGCGGGAGCTGCTCGCCCAACATGCGCAGGCTGTCGGACGGCTCGGCGGGTCCCACCGGCTGGGTCCTGCGCCGCGACGACGCGGGTGGCTCCTCCACCGCGCCGGTGAAGAGGTCGAACTGCGCGGGTCGTCGCGGTGCGCTCATGCGTTCAGCTCCTCTCCCACGGTGGGGACGGCGGGGAAGCCCTGGGAGTAATCCCCGAGCCCAGGTGATGCAGCAGGTTGCCCCGATTCACGGAGACGTTCCAGGTTTCCGGCACGCTCCCCAGGCGGACGACCACACACGGACAGTCCCCCCCTCAATCACCACGGTATGTGATTGGACCTTTGTCCAAATGCAAACGCAGTCACCTCGCGGCAAGCTATTCAAACCAAGGAATTCAGCACTACCCATGTAAAACTTGGACTGGATTGCAACGGCCGGGGGGCCTCATGGACTGGTCGTTGACCGCATCGCTGCTCGCGGAGCGGGACACGCGGCCCATCGTCGTGATGGACCGGCGTGGCCGCATCGAGCTGGCGAACGGCGCGTTCACGTCGCTCCTGGGCCGGCCCCGCGAGGAGTTGTTGGGGCGCCGCTGGACGGATGTCTGCACGCCACGCGAGCACGGACGCGAGGTGGGACAGGCGCTGCGGGCCATCTTCACCAGCGCCGAGACGCGGCTGGAGACAGAGGTGCTCACGCGCGACGGCGAGCGGCTGTCGGTGGAGCTGGACGTGGCCGCCGTGGGCCGCCCTCCCCTGCGGCTGGTGGCCATCATCACGCGCTCCGCCCCGCCCCTCTCCATCCCCGAGCGCACCGCCTTCCCGGAGCCGGCCCGGGAACACGGAGCACGTCGGGATTTGAGCTACGAAATCTCCACCGAGCTGTCGTCGTTCGGGACGCTCAAGGCGGTGTGGACGTCCGGAGAGGCGCGGCAGGAGGAGATGGTGGGCCGGCCGTGCTTCGGCGCCTTCGCCCACCGCGACGCGCCCTGCCTGGACTGTCCGCTGACGATGGCCGCGCCTACCTCCTGGCCGCACACCATCGTGCGGCAGGCTTCCGAGCATGCGGAGGGCTACGAGGTCGTCACCGCCACGCCCACGGGCGCTGGCACCGCGCGTGTCAGCGTTCACACCATCGGTGATGAAACACTCAGCGGCCTCTTCGAGGCGAAGGTGCGGCGCATGGCCAGCGCCGCGCGGCTGTCCGAGCGGGAAGGCGATGTGTTGCGATATCTCGCGCTCGGCCGCTCGCCGACCGACATCTCGACCGTGTTAGGGATTACCGAGCGCACTGTGAAATTCCACCAGGCCAACCTTCTCCGGAAGCTGGGCGCGGAGACGCGATACGACCTGCTCCGCCTGTTCTTCTGATCAGGGCGCCTTCCCTCTGGGACAGCTTTCAGGCCGTTGACTTTGGAGGATGCTGGGACTTCGACTCCGGAGTCTTGTGGGTCGGGGGGGCCGTTGCCTATGGGCAGCGCCAGTCAAATCCGTCTCATCAAACACATACAGTCTGTGTGGACTTCCGTCCGGAAGCGTCCTGTCCGTGGGTGACACTCCGGGCTGGGACGACGTGATGCGGGAGTTCCTCCTCGAGTCCCGCGAGCACGTGCAGAGCATCGAGGCGACGGTGCTGGAGCTGGAGGCACGGCCGGGCTCGCAGCCGTTGCTGGCGCAGCTGTTCCGGGCCCTGCACACCGTGAAGGGCACCTGCGGCTTCCTGGGCTTCAGCCGCCTGGAAGCGTTGATGCACGCAGCCGAGGAGATGCTCGGCCTGGCGCGCGACCGGCGCCTGGTGCTGGACCGCGAGCGCGTGTCCACGCTGCTGGCGGCGGCGGACGCGGCGCGCGGACACGGAGTTGGCGCGCCTGAGGGCCATGCTGGAGAACGCGCCCACCTGCGTGATGGTGGCCGACCTGGACCTGAAGATCGTCTACCTGAACCCCGCCTCGCGCCGGCTGTTGCAGCGCGTGGAGAAGCACCTGCCCATCGCCGCGGACCGGGTGCTGGGTTCCCACATCGACGTCTTCCACAAGGACGTGGCGTACCAGCGGAAGATCCTGGCCAACGACAAGAACCTGCCGGTGCGCGCGAACATCCCCATTGGGCCGGAGACCGCGGACCTGCTGGTGACGGCGGTGTACGACGGCCAGGGCCGCTACCTGGGCCCCATGGTGACGTGGGAGCTGATCACGGAGAAGCTCGCCGTGCAGCAGCGTGAGAAGGATCTGGACAGCACCCTGCGCGGCATCTTCCAGGAGGTGACGCAGCACTCGCAGACGCTCGCCGCGTCGTCGCAGGAGCTGTCCAGCGTCAGCCAGCAGATGGTGAGCAACGCGCAGGAGACCGCGGCGCAGGCCACCCAGGTGTCCGCCGGCGCCGAACAGGTCAGCCGCAACGTGCAGAGCGTCGCGTCCGGCATGGAGGAGGTCAACGCGAACATCCGCGAGGTGGCGCGCAACGCGAGCGCCGCCGCCAAGGTGGCGTCCTCCGCGGTGAAGCTCGCGGACTCCACGTCCAGCGTCGTCGGCAAGCTGGGCACGAGCAGCCAGGAGATCGGCAAGGTCATCAAGGTCATTACCTCCATCGCGCAGCAGACGAACCTGCTGGCGCTCAACGCGACCATCGAGGCGGCCCGCGCCGGTGAGGCGGGCCGGGGCTTCGCGGTGGTGGCCAACGAGGTGAAGGAGCTGGCGCGCGAGACCGCCCGCGCCACGGAGGACATCGGTCAGAAGATCGGCAGCATCCAGGGCGACACCGAGGAGGTGGTCAACGCCATCCTGGAGATTGGCGCCACCATCGGCCGCATCAACGAGCTGCAGACGTCCATCGCCTCCTCCGTGGAGGAGCAGACGGCCACCGCGGGGGAGATCCTCCGCAACGTGGGCGAGGCCGCCAAGGGCAGCCAGCAGATCTCCGAGAACATGGCCGCCGTGGCGGAGGCCGCGCGCAGCACCACCGAGGGCGCGGGCAGCACGCAGCGCTCGGCGGTGGAGCTGGCCCACATGGCGCAGTCGCTGCAACGGCTGGTCGTGCAGGTGGACACCTCCGACAAGCAGACGCGGACGAAGTAGCGCGGGCGGCGGAAGGCACAGGGAGCGACGGCACGTGCGAACCGGATTGAAGCGGTGGTGGGAGCTGGGCCAGGTGGCCCGTGCCTCCACGCGTCTGCGGCGGGGGTCCCGGCCCCAGGACGCGGAGCGCGCACGGCACGAGCTGGCCCAGCGCCTGTTGGGGCTGCGCGGGCTGCCACAGAAGGTGGGCCAGGTGCTCACGCTCGCGGAGCTGGGCGCGGACACGCCGGGGTTCGGTTCGCTCGCGGAGGCGCCCTCCCCGCTCGACCCGGAGGCCGCGCTGGCGGAGGTGTCCCGCCGGTTGGGCCGTCCGTGGCGGGAGGTTTTCAAGTCGCTGGAGGGCGAGGGCATCGCCGCGTCGCTGGGCCAGGTGCACCGGGGCGTGCTGCATGACGGGCGCACAGTGGCCGTGAAGCTGCGGCACCCGGGCATCGCGGAGGCCGTGCGGGATGACTTGCGCGCGCTGGGGTGGCTTGCCGCTCCGTTGGGAGGCTGGCGCGGGAAGCTGGACCTGCCCGCCTACCGCCACGAGCTGGCCCGCATGCTCCAGGGCGAGCTGGACTATCGCCACGAGGCCCAGGCCCTGCGGGACGCGGGCACTCGCATGGCGGAGGTGCCGGGCGTCGTCATCCCCGTGCCGGTGGATGAACTCACGCGGGAAGACCTGCTGGTGATGACGTGGGTGGAGGGCGAGTCGCTCGCGGAGGGCTGGCGCTGGAGCGAAGCGGACCGCCGCGCGCTGTCCACGACGCTGGTCCGGCTGTTCCTCCACGGCTGCTTCACGTGGGGCGCGCTCCACGCGGATCCGCACCCGGGCAACTACCGCGTGTCGCGGGGACCGGACGGCAAGCCCGTGCTGGGAGTGCTCGACTTCGGCTGCGTGAAGACACTGCCGCCGGAGCTGCCCGTGGGGCTGGGGCGGTTGATCACGCTCCTGAACTGTCCGAGCACGCCGCCGCGCCCGGAGCAGCTCCTGTCCGCGTGGGTGATGCTGGGCTTCGCGCCGGAGCTGCTGGAGCCCATGGCGGAAGCGCTGCCCGCCGTCAGCCGAGTGCTGCTGGAGCCCTTCCTCCTGGACCAACCCTTCCACGCGCGAAGCTGGCGCCTGGGCGAGCGGCTCACCGAGGCGCTGGGGCCGCACCGCTGGAACTTCCGCGCGGCGGGGCCCGCGTCGCTCCTGTTCGTCCTGCGCGCGTTCCACGGGCTGGTGCGACACCTGGACGTGCTGGATGCGCCCATCGCATGGGGACCCCTCCTGGATGAGGCCCGCGCCCCGTCACTGCCGCCTCCGCCATCGCCGTCGGCGGCTCCCGTGGAGGGCACCGCGCGCTACCTGAAGGTCCAGGTGACGGAAGGAGGGCGCACGCGCGTCGCGCTCACCTTCCGCGCGGACGTGACGGCGCACCTGGAGGAGCTGCTGCCGGAGGACCTGCCTCGCAAGCTGGCGGCGCGTGGCGTGGATCCGGCGGCCATTGGTATCGCGGCGGTCGCGGCGGGTCTGCGGCCGTCGGAGTTGTTCCACCTGGATGAGGGCCGCCGGCGTGTCCGGGTCTGGCTCGAATGAAACACGGACAAGGAGGTGACGGATGGTCACCATCGGCATGAACTACGAAGTGCGTGAGGGCAAGGCGGAAGCCTTCGAGCGGAAGTTCGCGCTGGTGCTGGAGGCGATGCGCACGCTGCCGACGCACGCTCACACGGAGCTGTTCAAGAGCGTGGGAGCGCCGGGGCGCTACCTCATCGTCTCCGAGTGGCACAGCCGCGAGGGCTTCGACGCCTTCGTCGCGTCCGAGGCCTTCCACCGCGTGACGGACTGGGGCGCCAGCGCCATCCTCGCGAGCCGTCCGCGCCACGAGGTGTATGGCGAAAGTGCCTCCAGCGCCCCCGTGGGCCGCTGCCCGGTCGCGCACGCGGCGCGGTGAAGCGGGTGCGAATGAACGCCATCCGGGTCCTCGTGGTCGACGACGCGGCCGTGGTGCGGCGTCAGGTGTCGCTGCTGCTGGGCGCGGCGCCGGGCCTGGAGGTCGTCGCCACCGCGCCCAATGGCCGCATCGCCCTGGCGAAGGTGGAGCAGTTCCAGCCGGACGTCGTGCTGTTGGACCTGGAGATGCCGGAGCTGGACGGGCTGGAGACGCTGAAGCTCCTGCGTCAGCGCGCCCCGGAGCTGCCCGTGGTGATGTTCAGCGCGCTCACCGAACGCGCGGGCGTGTTGACCCTGGAGGCGCTCGCGCTGGGGGCCCGCGACTACGTGACGAAGCCCACGTCCGCGGGCGGGATGAACATCACCGTGGAGGCCGTGCGGGACGAACTGGTGCGCAAGCTCAAGGCGCTGAACGTACGCACGCCGTCCGCCACGCCCTCGCCCCCACTGGTGACGCGCGAGCCGCAGTCCAGGCCGCGAGTGCCCGCGCGGGTGGAGGCCATCGTCGTCGGCGCGTCCACGGGAGGCCCGGGCGCGCTGGTGCGCCTGGTGTCCGCGCTGCCCGCGGACCTGCCGGTGCCGGTGTTCATCGTGCAGCACATGCCGCCCCTCTTCACCCGGCTGCTCGCGGAGCGGTTGCAGGGCGTGACGCCGCTCACCGTGCGCGAGGCGGTGACGGGAGCATCCGTGAATGCGGGCGAGGTGTGGGTCGCTCCCGGCGACTTCCACCTGGCCGTGTGCCGGGATGCGACGGGCGTGCGGCTGCTCACGCACCAGGGGCCGGCGGAGAACGCGTGCCGTCCGGCGGTGGACCTGCTCTTCCGCTCCGCGGCGGAGGTGTACGGCACGGGGGTGCTGGCGGTGGTGCTCACCGGCATGGGCCAGGACGGGCTGCGCGGCTGCCGGAGGGTGAACGAGGCAGGCGGTCAGGTGGTGGTGCAGGACCAGGCCAGCTGCGTCGTCGGCAGCATGCCGGGTGCGGTGGAACAAGCGGGGCTCGCGGATGCCGTGGTGCCCCTGGAGGCGCTGTCCCTGGAGCTGGCGCGGCGCGTGGATCCGCGCGGACGGAGGACCTGAACATGTCCCTGCTTCCCGACGACTTCGCGTACCTGCGGCAGCGCGTGCTGCGCCGCTCCGGGCTCGTGCTGGAGTCCGACACGTACGCGCTGGTGGAGACGCGGCTCACGCCCCTCATGCGCGAGGAACGGCTGCCGGACCTCTCCTCCCTGGTGTCGCGGTTGCGCTCGCAGCCAGAGGGCAGTCCGCTGCACCAGCGCCTGGCGGAAGCGCTGGCCAACCACGAGACGGCCTTCTTCCGCGACGCGCCCGTCTTCGAGGCCCTGCGAACCACGGTGCTGCCCACGCTGCTGGCCAGGCGCATCCGCACGCGAACGCTGCGCATCTGGTGCGCGGCGTGCGCCTACGGTCAGGAGCCCTACAGCGTCGCGATGACGCTGACCGAGGCCGGGCTGCTCATCACCGGATGGACGGTGCGCATCCTCGCCACCGACTTCTCCACCCGCGCGATCGTGCGCGCCTGCGAGGCCCGCTACGACGCGAAGGAGATCCACCGGGGCCTGACGCCCGAGCTGCGCCAGCGCTACTTCCACCAGGAGCGCGACGGGTGGCGGCTGAGTGAACAGGTGCGCAAGCCGGTGGAGTTCCGGCCGCTCAACCTGATGGAGGACTTCCCGCTGGAAGCGCCCGTGGATCTCGTCTTCCTGCGCAACGTGATGATCTACTGGGACGCGCCCACCCGGCGCGCGGTGCTCGCCCGCGTGCGGCGGATGCTCCACGCGGACGGCTACCTGGTGCTGGGCGCCGCGGAGGCCTCGCCCCTGGTGGAGGACGGCTTCACGCGGCACCTGATTGGACAGACAAGCTGGTACCGCCCCACGCCCGCCTCGTCTGGCGTCGGCGCGCCCGTGGAGGACGCGCGGCGCTCGCCCCGCTCCGGCGCTACACCTTGAGGCGGATGGCGCCCGGCAACAGCGTCATGGTGCAGGGCAGCCGGCCCGGCGTCTCGCCGTCCACGTCTAGGAACACGTCGCCCGTCAGCGACTCGGCGTGGATGGTGCGGCAGCGCAGCCTCCGCGTGCCCTTCCAGGTGACGTGGTCGCCGTTGTAGACGCCCTTGGACTTGAGGACGAAGTCGGACAGGCCGTAGTTGGACCAGATGGTGACGTCGAAGAGGCCGTCGTGCGTCACCGCGTCGGGCGCCACGAACATGCCGCTGCCGAAGTAGCGGCCGTTGGCCACGGCCACCGCGGTGACGCTCACCGTCTCCGGCTCACCGCCGTCCACCGTGAGGCGCACCTGCTGCTCCTGGTACTTGATGAGGCCCTTCACGGTGCCCCACATGAAGCTCAGGTTGCCGCCCAGCGCCTTGCTGCCCTGGTTCACCTCGCGGGCCACCACCGCGCTCACGCCGAGCGAGGCGATGTTGGCGAAGAAGCGCGTGGCCGGCTTGCCGTCGTTGTCGGTGAACTCCAGCCGCCCCACGTCGAAGGGCTCGGTCGTCTCCGTGCGCAGCCGCTCCAGCGCGGACGTCAGCTCCAGGTCCCACCCGAAGGTGCGGCGGAAGTCGCCGCCCGTGCCTCGGGGCAACAGGCCCAGCGTGGCCCGGGGGTTGATGACCTGTCCGTCGCGGAAGAAGCCGTTGGTGACCTCGTTGAGGGTGCCGTCGCCGCCCACCGCGACGATGCACTCAAAACCGTCATCGATGGCCTGCCGCGCCAGACGCGCCGCATCCATGCCGCCGCTGGTGAAGCCGTACCCGAAGTCACCGAGCACCTTGCCCACCTGCGCGGAGATCTCCACCCATCGCTTCCCCGTCTGCCCGTTGGCGCTGCGCGGGTTGACCACGAGGAACGTCTTCATTCAGTGCCTTCTCCCTGCTGCGAGAACGACCTGTTTACGCAATTGTGAGCCCAGGCTCCACTCCGTGACCCACGGGAGGGCCTTATCGCCCGGGGTGTTTGTCACCCGGCCCCGGCCATGCTGGGCTCTCCGCCCCCCATTTCGTCCCGGATCCCGAGTGAATGCCCCGTCCTCCACCGAGCAGCTCGCGCCCCACCGGGAGGCCACACTCGCCCTGGACTGGGCGCTGCCCACGCTCCGGGCGGACCTGGCGGCGGCGGCGCGACAGCCCTTCCGGGAGACGGGGGCCCAGGAGGACTTCCTGCACCGCCATGACGCACCGGCCCATGAAGCCCAGGGCCCTGCGCGGACGGAGCGCCTCGAACGGGCCCTGGACCGGGTGCGGCGGCTCGCGGACATGGGCGAGCCGCTGACCTTCGCCCGGATGGTGGAGGTCCAGTCGGAGCTCCTGGGCGCGCCCACGGGCTTCCGCACCGGGGACGCCTTCGCGCGGGGAGGCGCGCACCGCTATGCGCAAGCGCCCGGCCTGGAGGCGGCCTTCCGCGCCAAGGTGGAAGCGGACGCGAGGGAAGAGCGTCATCCAGTGGCACATGCCACGCGGTTGTACCTGGACCTGTGTTTCTTCCACCCCTTCCCGGACGGCAACGCCCGCGCGGCGCGGCTGTGGCTGGAATACATGCTGCGCCGGGGCCGGCTGCCCACGCCACCGTTGGCGCCCGTGGTGCTGTGGCCCAAGCGTCCCGGAGACGCGGTGAACTACACACGGCTGGCAAGGCTGCTGGCCCGGACCATCGCGGGGCCGGACGCCCCGTGCCCCAACGAGGTGCCCGAATGAGCAGTGACGCTTCGGCTTTCACGTGGCGCCGCATCCGCGACAGCCTGGATGCCTACGCACCGCAATCGCTGGCGTCCCGGCTGAGGGAGGCCTTGGCCCCCCTTCGGTCCGGAAGCATCCACGCAAGCCGGCTCAAGCAGGCGCAGAACGCCGTGAAGGACCTGCTCCAGGCCGAGCTGGGGCCCTGGTACATCGAGAGCGGCCTGCCCCTGGGCAATGAAGTGCTGGGGGGCTATTGCTGGTGTCACTCGTTCTTCAACCAGAACCCGCCGCATCGGACGATGGACGTGGATGCGAACATCCAGCTCATGCTGGAGGCGCTGGAGCGGATCCGTTCGTTTCCGTACGCGCTGGACGGCGTGTATCAGGCCGCGCGTTGTCAGCTCGAGTTGGCGGCCGACGACAAGGCTCTCCGGGCGAAGGCGCTCGCGGAAGGGCTGGTGCGGACCGTGGACCTGACGGCGGAGACGACGTCCTGCGAGGAGACCTGGTACCAGGTCGCGCAGGACGCCATGTCGTGGTGCATCGAGGCGATGGGACTGCCCTTGTCGGATGCCACCCAGGAGCAGTTGGACACGGCCTTCGTCTTCACGTCCTGGATTGCGCCTCCTCCGGAGGTCCTCCGGGACGCCGCGGCGCGGGTGGCGGAGGTGGCCGTATGAGCCGTTCGGCGCTGGGGCACTGGCTGCTCATCCGCGACAGCCTGGACGGGTATGAGCCGGAGAAGCTCATCCGGCTGCTGCGCGAATACCTGGCGCCGCGAGTGCCCCCGGGGACGCGCAAGCTCACGGACGAGCAGCACGACACGATGGCGAAGCACATCCAGCGGATGCTCAACCAGAACCTGGGGCCCTGGTACACGGAGACGGGTCTGTATCTGGGCAATGAGAGCTTCGGCGGCTACTGCTGGTGCCACCGTTTCTTCAGACAGAAGCCCACCCCGAACATGGGCGTGGAATACAACATCCAGCTCATCATCAACGCGCTGGAGCAGTCGCGCGAATGGCTGTTCAAGCTGGATGCCCACTTCCAGGCGCTGAAGCGGGACCTGCCGTCCGGCCCCGGCGACAATGACATCCGGACGCTGGCGTTGGCGGATGGACTCGTCACCACGATGAACCTCACCATGGACGCCACGGGCTGCGAGGAGTCCTGGTACACGTTCGCGGACGAAGCGCTGTCCTGGATGTTCGACGCCATCGAACTGCGCCCCGGCTATCAGGCCGGGAAGCTGATGCGGAAGCTGTTCGCCTTCGAGTCCTGGCACTCGCCGCCCGAAGCGGAGCTGCGTGACTCGGCGGAGAAGGTGGCGGCGGCCGTCGTGGAAGACGAGGGCCGCCGGCACACGCATTGATCCGCGCGCCCCTCCCTCAGTGGATGGGCTTGCCGCGCGTCATCCGCCGGGCCTGCTCGCGCGAGCCTCCCTTCACCTCGATGCGCTTGCCCTGGGGCAGTTCCTCCGGAAGCCGCAGGGAGACCTCCAGGACGCCGTTCTCGAAGTTCGCCTGGATCGACTCCGTGTCGATGCCTTCCGGGAGCGGGATGACGCGGCGGAACTGACCGGTGCTGCGCTCCAGGCTCCAGATGCCCTCGGCCTCCTCTTCCTCCTCCAGTTCGAAGGAGCGTTCGCCTTCGATGATGAGCAGGTCCTTCAGCACCTCGACGTGGATGTCCTCCCGCCGCATTCCTGGCAGGTCGGCCTTCACGATGAGGCTCCCGTTCCGCTCCAGCACATCCACCTGCGGTGACCAGAGGCCCTCCTCCAGCAGGCCGCTCCGAGCGGTGAGGCCCCGGCCTCCGAAGCCGGAGACGAGCTGGTCCATGTCCTCCATCATCCGGCGCAGCAGCCCGAACGGACTCGCGGGCGCGGCTTCCCTGCCGATGGCCGGTGCCTGCGACTCGCGGCGGATGATGCCAGCGCCCGTCCTCGGGTCCTGTCCCGGCGACGTGGCGCTCGGCACCTCGGCCTGGGCGTTCTTCATGACAGGCGAGGAGGAGGCCCCCCCCTGCGCGCCTGGGTTCCTGTTATCGGTTGCCATGACGTCCTCCCCCGGTGGAGCCGGCTGCCGCCTGGCCGCCGGACCGCACCGGTCACTCAATCGGGGATGGAATCATCCCAACCTCGAACCTGGAGGTGCGCGGCGAAGCCATCAAGGGGCCCGGCACCGCGGTCCGTCATGCGCGTGAGCTTCGCTATGCGAGCAGCGTGGCGTCCATCACGGTGAGGGCCACTCCACCGACGCGGGCGCGTTCGATCTTGCCTGGTCGGCCGGTGACCTGGATGTCGATGCGACCCGGCTTGCCGAGCGTGTCGCCCTGTTCAATGCGACTCGACACCGTGCCGCCGTGCTCCGGCAGGCGAAGGCTCCCGTGCTCGGCGAGGTAAGCCGCGAGCGGTCCCGCGGCGGAGCCCGTCACGGGGTCCTCCAGGATGCCGAAGCCCGGGACGAAGTAGCGCGCCTGGGCAACGCTCCCCTCCTCCTTCGCTTCGCGGGTGAAGAGGTAGACGCCGCGCAAGCCGTGCGGCATCAGCAGCGCGTTCATCGCCGCGCCTCGCGGCGTCAGGGCCTCCAGGTCCGCGAGCCGCCGGAGGGGCACCACCAACCGGTGGCCCTGGCGGATCACCGGCAGTGACGGGTCCACCTGCGACGCGGTCCCGCCCAACGTGGCCATCAGCGCGTCCAGGGCCACGGGGTTGGGCTGCACGGGAGGCGGGGGCGTGGCGATCCACACCCGAGTCCCACGCGTGCCCTGGGGCTCCAGCTCGATGCCGAACGTGCCGCCGGGGCACTCCAGCGTGTACGTCCCCGGGCTTCGCAGGAGTTCCTTCTCCGCGAGCAGGTGGAAGGTGGCCACCGTGGCGTGGCCGCAGAAGGGAATCTCGTCCACGGGCGTGAAGTAGCGCAGGCGCACGGTGGCGTCACCGGGCCGGGACAGCAGGAACGCGGTCTCCGACGCGCTGACGGCCGCGGCGGTCCGCTGCATCGTGGGGACATCCAGCGCCGAGGCGTCGAGCACCACGCCCGCGCGATTTCCCGCACCGGCGGTGCGGGTGAAGGCATCGATGATGTGAACCTGCATGGGCGGACTCCGGACAGGGCAAGGGCCTGGGAAACAGCGCAGGCATGCCCCTCCTGGACCGTTGGCGTCAAGCGCTGGACCGACGCACCGGAGCCCCACAACAGGGTTGAACGAGAGCGCCAGAGCAGGCACAGCAAGGATGCATGAATCTCCTGAAGTCGGGTGGGTGGGTGGTGCTGGTGGTGTTGCTCCACGCGAGCGGCGCGGCGGCACAGATCGTCAACGTGCAGGCGCTCTTCGACGAGAAGGCGGAGCCGGGGCCGGCCGCGGCCATCGAGTTGGGCGGCGACTGGCGCACGGGCAGCACGGAGCTGTTCTCCATTCGGGGCTCCCTGGTGGGCCAGCTGCGCTCCGAGCGTGACGTCTGGCTGGGCGTCATCCGGGGTGAGTATTCGTTCGCCAGCGGCGAGCGCATCGTCAGCCAGGTGCTGGAGCACGTGCGCTACCGGCGCAAGCTCACGGACACGGTGTCGGGCGAGATCTTCGCGCAGCACGAATACAACGAGTTCCGCCGGCTCCAGCTCCGGATCCTGCTGGGCGCGGGACCGCGCTTCATCCTGCTCAACGAGGACCGCCTGGGGCTCACCTTCGGGGTGGCGCTGATGCTGGAGCACGAGCGGCTGCGCAAGGACGGAGAGCCGGACGCGGGAGACCGCTACACGGATCCGCGAGTCTCCAGCTACCTGCTGGGACGGATAAAGCTGATGGAGAACATCAACCTCGTGGAGACGGTCTACATCCAGCCGCGAGTCACCCGTCCCTCCGACCTGCGCGTGCTCAACGAGACGATCTTCGCGGTGACACCCAATCCCCGCGTCACAGTGGGCATCGGGTTCAACCTCACCTACGACAGCGCGCCGCCCGCGACAGTGCCCGCCCTGGACACGCAGCTGCGCACCACGGTGGGTGTGAAGCTTTGAGTGGGTGGCAAGTAGCGCGTTGACGAACCGGGCGCGGAAGCAAGGCTCGGGAGGAAGCATCTTCTCCAGCGTCAACGGCTCATCCACGGTCACCGCGCGCGGCGTGCGCCTGGGGCGCTGCACCACCAGGCCCCGCGCCGCGATCCACCGAAGCGCGTCGCGCGCTGTGTCCCGGAATACGGAATAGAGACGCGCCAGCTTCGCTTCCGATCCGAATCGCGCACGGGCCGTCAGTCCCCCCAGCGAAAGCCCGCGCTCGAACTGCGCCCCCACATCCGCCACGCTCCCCACT
>NZ_RAWQ01000156.1:0-26371 GCF_003668965.1 Corallococcus sp. AB030 | reverse complement strand
CACGGCGGCGGCGCTGCTCGCGCGAGGCGGCTGCGAGGTGACGGTCTACGAGCGCTCCAAGCACCTGGGAGGGCGGGCGCGGACGACAGAGGTGGAGGGCTTCCGCTTCAACCTGGGGCCGCATGCCCTGTACCGGGCGGGCGCGGCGTTTCGGGTGCTGGAGCGCCTGGGTGTGAAGCCCACGGGAGGCATTCCGAATCAGACGGGCTCCCATGCGCTGGTCGGCGGCCGGTTGCACACGCTGCCCCGGGGCGCCGTGACGCTGATGACGACGGACGTGCTGTCGCTCGCCTCGAAGCTGGAGGTGGCGAAGCTGCTGGCGGGGCTGGCCCGTATCGACACGCAGCCACTGGGGGCGATGTCGATGCGGGAGTGGTTGGAGACGCGCCTGACGCGAAAGGACAGCCGGGCGCTCGTCGGGGCACTGCTCCGCGTGTCCTCGTACTGCGCGGACTTCGAAGCGCTCAGCGCGGAGGCGGGGCTGAAGCAGCTCCAGTGCGCGACCGCCGCGAACGTGCTGTACGTGGACGGAGGCTGGAGCACCCTGGTGGACGCGGTGGAGCGGTTGGGGCGCGAGGCAGGTGTCCGGCTGGAGCTGTCCGCGCGAGTGGAGGCCGTCGTTCTGCAAGAAGGCGGCAAGCGGGTCGAAGGTGTGCGGCTCGCGGACGGCACGGTGCATCGCGCGGACGCGGTGGTGATGGCGGGAAGCCCCGCGGACGTGGCGGCGCTCGTACCGGGAGACGAGGTGCTCGCGAGGGAGGCGCGAGAGGCTGTGCCCATCCAGGCGGCGACGCTGGAACTGGGACTGTCGGCACTGCCGAGGCCGGATGCGTTGTTCGCGCTGGGGCTGGATGGGCCCTGGTACGCGTCGGTGCATTCGGCGTCCGCGAAGCTGGCGCCGGAAGGGGGCGCGATGGTGCACGTGGCGAAGTACCTGGGCGGCGCGGACGCGGAGGCGAGCGAGGCGGCGCTGGAATCCGTGATGGACGCGCTTCAGCCGGGATGGCGCGCGAAGGTGGTGGCGCGGCGCTACCGGCCCTCGCTCACTGTCAGCGCCGGGCTGCCCCGGGCCGTGAACGGCGGGCTGACCGGGCGTCCCCCCGTGGAGGTGCCGCACGTGGGCGGACTGTTCCGCGTGGGCGACTGGGTGGGCGCGGAGGGCATGCTCGCGGACGCATCCCTGGCGAGCGCCGAGGCCGTGGAGCAAGCCCTGGTGCGACGCACCGCGACGTCCCAGCGCCGTGCGGCGGGAACTTGAGTCGGATGGGCCTACAGGCCAGGAGCCCCTCCCGGCGGCGCCGCGCAAAAACTTGTCCGACAGTCGGACAGGTTTTGTCCGGTCCGGTCCCGGAGGGGCTCGGCGTGGAGATTCGGGAGCTTGGGGTACCCGGCATCGCGGCGTTCCGGTGATGCTCTTGGATTGTTGGAATGTGAGGGCTTGAACGGGATGGATTCACAGGCGCGAGGAGCACTGGGACAGGCCGCACGCGAGCACGAGCGCTTCCTCTGGGGGCTCTGCTACCGGATGACCGGCGTGGCGGCGGACGCGGACGACCTGGTGCAGGACGTCTATGCGCGCGCGCTCGCGACGCCTCCAGAGCGCCTGGACACCCTGCGCCCCTGGTTGACCCGCGTCGCGGTGAACCTGGCGCGAGACCACCTGCGCCGCCGCCGTCGCGAGGGTTACGTCGGTCCCTGGCTGCCTTCGCCCTTGGAGACAGGCGATGAGGAGGTCCCTCCCTCGGTGGAGGCGAGGCTCCCGGGCGGCGGCTCGACGGAGGGACGCTATGAGTTGCTGGAGAGCGTCTCCTTCGCCTTCCTCCTGGCGTTGGAAGTCCTGTCGCCCAAGCAGCGGGCGGTGCTGCTGCTGCGCGACGTCTTTGATTACTCGGTGCTGGAAGTGGCCGAGGCGCTGCGCATGAGCGAAGCGAACGTGAAGGTGGTGCACCACCGCGCGCGGGCGGCCATGGCCGAGTATGACCAGTCACGTTGTGTGCCCACGCGCGACGTGCAGGCTCGCACGCGGGCTTCGCTGGAGGCCTTCCTGGGCGCCTTGGTCACGGGAGACGTGGCCGCCGCGGAGGCGCTGCTGGCTTCGGATGTGCGCGCACTGTCGGATGGTGGCGGAAAGGTGCGCGCGGCCCTGGTGCCCATCGTGAGCCCCCAGCGCGTCGTCCTCTTCATGCGCCGGTTGATGGAGATGCGGGGGCCTCCCGTGGCGTGGGAGGCGCGGATGCTCAATGGCCTGCCCGCCGTGGTGGCGGTTTTCCATCCGGGGGCGGATCCGATGCTGGCCCTGCGCATGGTGCTTCGCGTGGACCTGGACTCCAGCGGACGCATCCATGCGCTGCATTCCGTGTTGGTGGACCGGAAGCTCACGGGCGTGCGTATGCCTGTGTCGGATTGACACGGACTTCCTGGAAAAATGGTTCTGATAAATCCTTAGGAAAGCGCATCCGTTTGAGCGGCCTCCCCCGAGAGAGGCGAGCTGTGCTCGCCACATCCATCTGAGAGGAACTCGAATGTCGATGCGCAAGATGTGGGCCCCAGGGATTCTGATGTTGGGGGGGCTGACGTTGCTCGCCGGTTGCGGCCGTGAGCCCCGCCCCGTGGAGGTCATCCAATCCCGAGGGACTGAAAGCGTTGCGCTGTTGATTGAGCGGGAGGACGGCGCGGGCCCCTACGTCGAAAGCACGGCGGAGCGCTTCCGGGTCGTCGCCTCGGGCGAAGTCATCAAGTCCGTGCGCTGGAGCGCCAACGCGGGGGTCGTCGAGCCCTCCGATGAGCGGGTCACCTGGACGCTGCCCACGCCGGGGACCGCGTCCCTGTCCGTCACCGTCGAGACGGAGTCCGGCAAGACCGCCGAGGGCGCGTTCCAGTTCAATGTGGTGGCCGCGCCGCTCGCCTCCAGCTCTGCCATCGACACGGGGCCGGATGTCACGGGCAGCAGCTGCGACATCGTGTTCGACAGCACGGGCAAGGGCCACGTCATCTACACGAACGACACCCACAACAGCCTGTGGTACGCGAGCTGGGACGGCACGTCCTGGGCGACGGAGCTGATTGACGGTCCCGGCTTCAACAACGGGGGCGTCTTCGTCGTGAAGAGCCAGCTGGCCGTCGACCCGGTCACTGGCACGCCGCACGTCGCCTATTCCAAGGGAAGCGGCAACATCAATACCTCGCCGATGCGGGTGGGCTATGCCACGCGCGTCAATGGCGTCTGGGTTCGCGAGGATGTCGACGCCTCGGTCGTGACCCGCATCAGCATCGCGCTCAACCCGGCGCAGGCGCAGCGGCCGGTCATCGTCTTCAGCAGCGGCAACGGGGGGAGCGTCAAGCTCGCAACCCGGACCGCGGCGAACACGTGGTCCAGCGTGCCGCTCTCCGTCGGCGCCCATGCGCTCACGAGTGACGCCCTCTTCGACGCGACCGGAGCGCTGCACTTCATCACGCACCAGCCCTTGAGTGGCTACGTCAGTCAGTCGCTGCAGGTCCTGCGGGGCTCGGCCGTGGAGTCCTTCCCGTTGAAGACCAGCTCCTTGGGGCCCTGGCTCGCGACGGCCTGGGGACCGGACTCGCACCTCCTGGCGCTCTCCAACAGCATCGCCGAAGGCGAATGGAACGCCATCGAGGACATCACGGTCGGGACGCCTGCCTCGGCCAGCACCCGGAGGGTCTCGACGGTGGATTACAAATACTCCTCGGCGGACCTGACCTACGGCGGAGGCAAGCCGGTCATCGCCCTGCGCAATGGGACATCGCTGGCGCTCGGAACGACGGACGCGCAGGGCTTCTGGACGTACACACAGCTGGGGACGGTGCAGGACGGCTCCCGTCCGAGCGTGGCGATCCGTCCCACGGATGGTGTGCCGCATGTCTGCTACCAGCGGGACGGCAAGGTGACCTTCCAGTAGGCCGGTCCACGTCTGGATTGCCCCAAAGGGTGAAGCCCCTGTCCAAGCGCTCCCTCCGTCACCAGTTCCCTGGTGACGGGCGGGGCGAGCGAACGGGGGGCAGGTATGGCGGGACGCGGGGACGACTCACCAGCGGGAGGAGAGCCATCCCTGTTCGCCCGGCTGGCGGTGGGCGTGTTCCGGCACCGGGGCCGGGTGCTGGTGGGCACGCTGGTGCTCCTCGCCGCGGCGGTGTGGGCGCTGCTCCGCGGAGGGCACCTCACCACCGGCACCATCGAGGGCATTGAATCCGCGAAGGCCGAAGCACTCGCGCGCGGTGCCGCCGCGGGGTCGAATGATCAGACCCTGGCGGTCATCTTCCATCACGACGAATGGACCACGGACGAGCCGCGCTTCGCCCAGGCGGTGACGTCCGTGCTGTCGCGCGTGGAGCGGCTGCCCGAGGTCGCGTCGGTGGTGTCGCCCATTGGTGCCCCCGAGGCCTTCCGCGCCCGCTTCGTGGCGAGGACGGGCCACGACCTGCTGGCGCTGGTGCGGCTCAAGGGCGGAGAGCGCGAGGCCACCGCCGCGTTCCCCGCCGTGCGCGCGGCGCTGGAGAACCCAGACCTCCGGACGACACTCACCGGCAAGGTGGCCTTCCTGGCCGCGCTCAATGAATTGCTGGAACACGACCTGCTGCGCGCGGAGTTGCTGTCATTCCCGCTGGCGCTGGTGGTCCTGCTGTGGGTGTTCCGGACGGTGGTGGCGGCGATGCTGCCGCTGGTGGTGGGCGGACTGGCGGTGCTCTGCGGCGTGGCGGGCGTGATGCTGCTGTCGCACGCCACGAACATGGCCCAGTACACGCTCAACGTGGTGTCGCTCATCGGGCTGGGCGTGGCCATTGACTACTCGCTCTTCATCGTGAGCCGCTTCCGCTCCGAGCTCGCGCTGGGCCTCAGCACGGAGCACGCACTGACGCGCACGCTGGACACCGCGGGGCGGGCGGTCGCGTTCTCGGGGCTGGCCGTCACGGTGGGGTTGGGAGGCCTGCTCTTCTTCCGAGGCTCGTACCTGAGCGCCATGGGACTGGGCGGCGCCCTGGTGGTGGCCTTCGCGGTCCTCTTCGCGCTCACCGTGCTGCCCGCGCTCCTCGCCTGGCTGGGGCCCCGGGTGGACCGGGGACGGTTGCCCTTCGCGCGGAAGGAGGGCCGTGGCGGCGCCTGGCACGCGCTGGCCACCTGGGTGATGCGGCATCCCTGGTGGGTGCTGTTGCCCACGCTCACGCTGCTCCTGGCCATGGGGCTGCCGTTCCGGCGGCTGCAACTGGCGGCCACGGACATCACCGCGCTGCCCGAGGGCACCGAAGCACGCCAGGGCGCGGAGACCCTGGCCCGCCTGTTCCCTCGCGAGGCCGCCACCCGCGTCCTGCTGGCGGTGGAGTTCCCAAGCGGCAATCCCCTCACGCCGGAGCGCGCGGGCGCCCTCTACGACGCCAGCCGCCGGGTGGCTTCGATGCCCGGCGTGGTCGGTGTGGAGAGCGCGGTGGACCTGGGCCCCGGCATGGACCGGGCGACCGTCCTACGCATGGCCGCCGCGCCACCTCAAATGCTCCCACCGGAGCTCCAGGCCGCGCGGGCCGCGTACGTCACCGGCAACGTGGCGGTGATGCAGGTGCTGACGTCCTCGGCGCCCAGCAGCCTGGAGGCGCGCAACCTGGTCCGTGCGCTGCGCGAGGACCGCACGGTGGGCGACGGCCGGTGGCTGGTGGGCGGACAGACGGCGACGGACGTGGACGCGGCGGCCTTCGTGAAGCACCACACGCCCGCGGCGGTGGGGTTCGTGATGGGGATGACGTGCATCGTCCTCTTCGTGCTCCTTCGCTCCGTGGTGCTGCCCTTGAAGGCGCTCCTGATGAACCTGCTGTCGCTGGCGGGTTCGTTCGGAGCCCTGGTGTGGATCTTCCAGGAAGGGCACCTGCACCGGCTGCTGCGCTTCGAACCCGGGCCCATCGAACCGTCGCTGCCCATCCTCTTGTTCTGCGCGCTGTTCGGCCTGTCCATGGACTACGAGGTGCTGCTGCTCAGCCGCATCCGCGAGGAGTATCTGCGCACGGGCGACAACACCCACGCGGTGGCCGAAGGCCTGGAGCGGACCGGCGGCCTCATCACCAGCGCGGCGGCCATCATGGTGGCCGTGTTCGCGGCCTTCACGCTGGCGTCGGTGGTGGTGGTGAAGGCCATGGGGTTGGGCATGGCCATCGCGGTCGCGCTGGATGCGACGCTGGTCCGGGTGCTCATCGTCCCCGCGATGATGCGCCTGATGGGGGACTTCAACTGGTGGGGGCCCGGCCACTGGAGGCGCTCACCTCCACGAGCGCAAGGGACGGAGGTGCGGCCATGAACGCGCGGAACCTCGCATGGACGGCGGCGGCGCTGGGCGTGCTCGTGCAAGGACACCGGGAGTTGATGGCCGGTCTGCGGCGGCGCGCGGCTCCGCCCGTGAAGCGCTTCGAACCGCCCGCGGTGACGGTCATCCGGCCCATCCGGGGCCTGGACGTGGACGCGCGCGAGAACGTGCGCGCGCTGCTGGACCTGGACTATCCCGGTGAGTGGGAGGTGCTCTTCGTCTTCGACAGCGAGGACGACCCGGCGTTCCTCCCCACCCGCGAGGAGGTGGCCGCCCGCCCGACGCGCGCGAAGCGGGTGGAGCTGATTGTCGCGGGCGAGCCACCGGCGGGGATGACGGGCAAGCTCAACGCGATGCAGGTGGGCGTGGCCCGCTCCCGGTGCGAGCTGCTGGCCTTCAGCGATTCGGACACGCGGCCCTCGCCCGGGGTGCTCACGGCGTTGGTGGGCGCGCTGCTGGAGGATGGCGGAACGGGCGCCACGTTCGCGCCCATCTACGCGGCGGCGGACGCGCCCCTGGCGGGCGACGTGGGCTACGGGCTTCTGGTGAACGCGTGGTACGGCGCGTCGGTCGCGTGCACCGCGGCGCCGGATGGCGCGCTGCCGTTCATCATGGGGCAGTTGATGGTGTTCCGGCGCCAGGCGCTGGAGGCCATCGGGGGCGTGGGCTGCGCCGCCGGGCAGTTCGTGGATGACATGTACCTGGGGCGCCGGCTGCACGAGGCCGGGTGGAAGAACCGCGTCGTCCATGCCCCCCTGCGCGTCGTCACGGGACACCTGGGGCTGGGCGCCTTCCTGCGCATCTTCCGGCGGTGGCTCCTCTTTTCGGAGTCGGGCATCCCCGGGACCTTCGCGAGGCCCCTCTGGGTGCGCGGCGCGGTGAGCTGGCTGTCGTGGGGCGCGCTGGCGACGGCGGTGGCGCGAAGGGCCTGGGGCCCGGCGCTCCTGTCGGCGGTGCCCATCGGCTTCTCCGTGTGGAGCCAGCTGCGGCTCCAGCGGGCCTGTCACGGACCGGAGGTCGCCCCCCGGCACTACTGGGTGCCGGCGCTCCTCCCGCTCCTGGGGGCCGGCGTGGCGCTGTCCGCGCGGCTGTCTCGCGAGGTGGACTGGCGCGGCCGGGGCTACCGGTTGGATGCGAAGGCGCGCCTGGGTGAAGCCCAGCCCGCCCGGGCCAGCGTGTAGACGGGACGGCGGACGCGACGATGCAGCCAGCTCCCCATCTGTTCCACCGCGCTCGCCATGGTGCCACGCAAGGGTGGCCCGGCCGAGCGCAACAGCGGCGCGGCGGACCGCAGGCTGCCTCCCTCTCCGTTCGGCGAGAGCATCGCGGCGAAGGCATGGGCGACGACGCGCAGGTACTCGCGGACCATCACCCGCATGCGGGGCTCCTCGGAAGACAGCAGGGCCATGGAGGCGCGCGCGCCGCCGGGGCTGTGCTCCCAGTAGTGCAACAGGCCCATGCGCAGCGCGTGCATGCCCTCGTCCTGCCTGGCGAAGGCGCTGTAGAGCGCGGAGGCGAGTGCGACGCGGGTGCGCTGCGCGGGCCGCCGCGCGTGCGCGTAGTGCTCCAGCGCGCGGGCGACGTGGTCCGGGTAGCGGTCCAGAGACTCCTGGAGGGCGCGGGCATCGTGGAAGCACGACGCCATGCCGCTGGCCGTGAGCGGGTGGCAGCACGCGGCGGCGTCGCCCACGAGCACGGCACTCCCCATCCAGACGGTCTCCGCCAGCCAGTCGTCGTTGGAGGCCATGCGCACCGCGGGCCGCTGCTCCAGCGCCTGCAAGACGGCCTCCCTCAGCCGCGAGGGCAGGGCGAGCAGCAACTCCGGTTGTTCCTTCAGCGTCTGGGCCGTGCTGCCCAGGGGCAGGTCCACCATCACGCGCGCCACGCCGGGCTGGATGGTGTAGGCCAGCGCGTGCACGGCGCCGCCCACGAACTGGTGCCCGTATTCAGGGTGGGTGAGGCAGTCGCTGTCCACGGTCACGCCCAGCATGGTGGACAGGCGCTGGTGGTGCTCGGCGATGCCCAGCATCCGCCGCACGGGCGACGCGCGTCCGTCCGCGGCCACCAGCAGCCGGGCGTGCACGGTGTGCTCGGCGCCCGCGTGCGAATAGCGCAGGCGCACGCCGCGCTCGCAGTTGTGCTCCACGGCCGTCACGCGGGCCCGGATGCGCACGGTGACGCCGCGCCGCCGCGACACGGACTCCAGCAAGGGCAGGGTGAGGGCGGCGTGTTCGAGCGACAGTCCCGTCACGCCGCGACCGTAGGGCAGGACGAGCGTGCGGGCGGGGGCATGGAAGCGCACCGCGAAGCCCTGCACGGGCTGGGCCTTCCAGCCATTCACGACGTCCCCGAAGCCCAGCGCGCGCAAGTCTCTCACCCCGGGCGGGTGGAGCAGTTCGCCCGCGAGCTGCTTGTGCCGGTCCACGCCCGCGTCCAGCAGCAGGACGGACCACCCCAGGTCGGAAAGCGCCGCCGCCACCGCGCAGCCCGCGGGCCCGCCCCCGGCTATCACCACCTCGGTGTCCCCCACGTCGCCCCCGCTCGGTTCGCAGACACCATGTCTGGCATTGACGACTTATCCATTGAAGCGCGGCGCCGCACGCGGAGGAGGCAGGCATGAAAGTGCAGGTTGCATCATTCTGTCGCACACAATTGCCCCGGGTTTCCCGGACCTTCGCGCTCAACATCCCGTTGTTGCCGGAGCCCCTGGACCTGGCGGTGACGGTGGCCTACCTGCTGTGCCGCATCGCGGACACGCTGGAGGACGAGTCCCCCGGGGCACTTCACGGTGCATTGCTCGACGAACTGGGGGCCCTGGTGTCGCTGGAGCCGGGCTGGGAGGCCCGTGCCCGCTCCTTCGCGCGAAGGGCGCGGCGGGCCCTGCGGGACGAGGTGCCGCCGGCGGAGGCCGAGCTGGTTTCAGAGACATCGACCGTGCTCGAAACCCTGGCCTCGCTTCCTTCCTGGGTCCACCCGCCCATCGCGCGATGCGTGCGCACGATGACCGGCGGCATGAATCAGATGCAGCGGATGCATGGGGGGAGCGGGCAGGTCATGGGGCTGCCCGACCTCCAGGCGACGTTCATGTATTGCTATTACGTGGCGGGTGTCGTCGGCGAGATGCTGACCGGCCTCTTCGTCGCCAGCTCACCCCGGGTTGCCTGGCGTGAGCAGCGGCTCATGACGCGGGCGCCTGCCTTTGGCCGGGCCCTGCAGCTCACCAACATCCTCAAGGACGTGCGCGAGGACCTGGACCGCGGAAGTTGCTGGCTGCCCAGGGACCGCATGGCCGCGCATGGCCTCACGCCCTCCACGCTGGCCCTACCTTCGCTCCGTGCGAACGCCGTGGCGCTGATGGATGAGCTGGTGGCGGTGGCGCGCAGGGAGCTGGACGTCGCGCTGGAGTACTCGCTGGCGCTGCCCGTGGAGGAGCCCGGTCTGCGGCTGTTCTGTCTCTACCCGCTCTTCTTCGCGGCCGCGACGCTCGACGCGGTGGAGGGCAACCCGGCGGTGTTCGAACCCGAGCCCGTGAAGATTCCCCGGGAGACGGTGGCGACGCTGATGCGGCTCACGCAGGAGCGGGTGGACTCGGATGAAGCGCTGCGGGCGCTCTACGCCAGCTGCTCGCGGGCGTCCCGGAGCGGCGTGGAGGCCTGGAGTTGATGCGGCGGGCGCGCGACATGCTGGCCGGGACGCAGGCGGCGGACGGCTCCTGGATGGGGGACTACAGCGGTCCGCTGTTCCTGGGCCCGGTGTACGTGGCCGGGCTGTACGTGATGGGGCGCACGCCGGAGGCGTCCGTCCGCGACGGGATGGTCGCCCACATGCGTGCGCACCAGAACCCGGATGGGGGATGGGGGCTGGACGTGGAGTCGCCCAGCCTCGTCTTCACGTCGGTGCTCAACTACGTCGCGCAGCGGCTGCTGGGCGTTGGCGCGGACGACCCGGGGCTCGTCCGCGCGAGGGCGTGGTTCCTTCCCCAAGGCGGCCCGCTGGGCAGCGCGTCCTGGGGGAAGTTCGTCCTCGCCCTGCTGGGGCTCTACGAATACGAGGGCCTCGCGCCCGTGCCTCCGGAACTCTGGCTGTTGCCGCGAGGGTTGCCATTCCACCCCTCCCGGCTCTGGTGCCACTGCCGCATGGTGTACCTGCCCATGGGCTGGCTCTATGGCCGCCGGGTCCGCGCCGCGGAGACACCGCTGTTGGCCGAGCTGCGACGAGAGCTGTACGCCCAGCCCTACGCGGATGTGGATTGGAAGGCGGCGCGCGGACGCGTGGCCCGCACGGACGCCTACAGCCCCCACGGTCTGGGATTGCGCGCCGTGCACCGCGTGCTGGGTTTGTATGAACGGTTCCATCCGAAGCGGCTGCGGGAACGCGCGCTGGAGGAGTCCCTGGCGTTGATTCACGGCGAGGACGCGGCGACGCACTTCGTCTGCATCGGGCCCATCAGCAAGGTGCTCGACATGGTGGTGTGTCACGTGGCGCGGCCGGACGGTCCGGAGGTGCGGGCCCACCTGGAGCGCCTGCCGGACTACCTCCAGCGGACGCGGAAGGGCATCACGGTCAACGGCTACAACTCCTCCCAGCTCTGGGACACCGCCTTCGCGGTGCAGGCGCTGGTGGCCTCCGGAGAGTCCGTCTGGGCGCGGGACACGCTGGAGCGCGCGGGCCGCTTCCTGGAGGCGCAGCAGGTGCTGGAGGATTCGCCAGACGCCGAGCGCCACCACCGGCATCCCAGCCGGGGAGGGTGGCCCTTCAGCACCCGCGCGCACGGCTGGCCCATCAGCGATTGCACGGCGGAGGCGCTGAAGGCGTGTCTGTTGTTGGAGCCGCTCGGGCTCAATCGCGTGCCACGCGAGCGCCTGGAGCAGGCCGTGGCGTTCATCCTGTCCCTGCAGAACCGGGACGGCGGCTGGGCCACCTACGAGCGGCAGCGGGGACCGCGCTGGCTGGAGCGGTTCAATCCCTCGGACGTCTTCGCCGGCATCATGGTGGACCCCAGCTACGTGGAGTGCACGTCGGCCTGTGTCCAGGCGCTGGCGGCCTGGCGCGGCGCATGGCCGCACGCACCGGTGGGCCAGGCCATCGCGCGGGGCGCGGACTTCCTGCGACGCCAGCAGCGTCCGGACGGCGGCTGGGAGGGTTCCTGGGGCGTGTGCTTCAGCTATGGCACGTGGTTCGGCGTCACCGGGCTGGTGGCCTCGGGAGCGGGGACCGGAGACCCTGCCCTGCGCAAGGCCGTCACGTTCCTGAAGGCCCACCAGCGCGAGGACGGCTCCTGGAGCGAAACCATCCAGGCCTGCCGCGAGCGCCGCTGGGTGGAGGGGCACTCGGGCCACGCGGTGACGACGTCCTGGGCCGTGCTGTCACTGGTGGCCGCGGGCGAGGCGCACGCGGAGGCCACGCGCCGGGGCATGGCGTGGCTGCGCGAGAGGCAGGCGGCGGACGGCCAGTGGCCACGAGAGCCCCTGGCCGGCGTGTTCAGCCGCACCTGCGCCATCCACTACGACGCCTACCTGCGCATCTTCCCGCTGTGGGCGCTGTCGCTCGCGGAGCGACAGGCCGGGGACTTCAAGGCGCGCGAAGGCTCTGCGAACCCAGGTAGTCCGCCTTGCCCAGGTTGACGCCGTTGTGACGCAGCAGCGCGTACGCGTGGGTGACGTGGAAGAAGAAGTTGGGGACCGCGTTCTCCAGGAAGTAGTCCGCGCCGCTCATCACCTGGCCCTCCCACCGGGGGTGGGTGACGACGCGACTGGCGGCGCCCTCGAAGTCCTTCCCCGTGAACGTGTCCAGGTACGCGAGGGTGGAGCGGACGCGCGCGCTGAGCTCCTCCAGCGTCTGCTCCGTGTCCGGGTTGGACGGCGCGGCCTTGCCTGACAATCGCGAGGCCGCGAGCTTCACGGCGTCACAGGCGATCTGCACCTGGCGCACGAACGGGAGCTGGTCCGGCGCCAGCCGGAAGTTCAGGTAGAGGTTCGGGTCGAAGGACTTCGCCTTGGCGTGGGCCTCGGCCGTCTCCAACCACTTGCTCAACTGCCCCAGCTGCTTCTTCATCTGCGAAAAGGTCTCGAAGTACATGGGCGCGCAAGCTAACGGGACAGCCATGGGCGCGCGAGCCAATCGCAAGGGCGTCCGGAGCAAATCGTCCGGACGCCCTGCGTCACCCCCGGCCTTGAGCTCAGGCCTTGAACGTCATCAAGGGCCGCAGCCGGGCCACCTCCCGGACGATGTCGGCGTCCACCTGGGAGGCCACCACCGGGCCAATGGGCTTGTAGGCGGCGGGGGCCTCCTCGATGCGGCGCTCGGCCCTGAGCGCGATGCAGTCCACCCCCGTCAGGCCCAGGTCCTCCTCCCGGTGCTTCGCGCCTCCCCGTGACATGGAGAAGCGCGAGTGCGCCCGCCCCGCCCCATGCGAGGCCGACGCCAGGGCCTTCGCGTTGCCCAGGCCCCTCATCAGGTAGGACGTGGCGCCCATGGAGCCGGGGATGATGACCGGCTGGTCCTCCTCGGCCGGGCAGGCCCCCTTGCGCGCCAGCCAGCCGCCTTCCCAGGGCAGGGTGATGTTGTGGGGCACGTCGTAGACGAGCGGCGCCTCCACGTCCCCGAACAGCTCCCGCAGCGTCTGCCGCACCAGCTCCGCGAGCAGCAGCCGGTTGAGGAAGGCGTAGTTGGCCGCCGTGGCCTCCGCCTTCAGGTACTCGCGCACCTTCGCCGGATCCGCGAGCGGGAAGATGCCGCTCGCCGGGTGCGGCGCCCCCGAGGGCCACGCGGCGCGCGCCCGCTCCTGCCAGGTGCGCCCCACGTGCTTGCCCATGTCCCGCGAACCGGAGTGCACCATGAACGCGAGCTGCCCCTCCCGCACGCCCCAGGCCCACGCCCGCGCGCGGTCCACCACGGCCTCCACCCGCTGCACCTCCACGAAGTGGTTGCCTCCGCCAATGGTGGCGAGGCCCGGGTCTCGCACCACGCCCTCCCGCCGCAGCCCGGTGGGCGCCCAGGCCGGGTCCCCCTCCAGCGCCCCGCCCAGATAGACGCGGTCGGACTCACGGTGAAGCTGGCCCAGCTCCATCCGGGCCGCCATGCCCAGGGGCTGGCCTTCCGTCTCCAGGAGCCAGCCGGGCAGGCCGTCCCGCAGCAGCGCCTCCAGGGCGCGCGAGCCCTGGGCGACGTCCCGCGTGCCGAAGAAGTAGTGCCCCTTCATCCGCTCGACGAAGGCGTCGCGGCGGGCGAGGAAGGCGTCCACGGGGATGTCCGCGACATGCAGGCGCATGCCGCAGTTGATGTCCGTGCCCACCGCGCCGGGGACCACCAGGCCCTCCGTGTGGACCACCGACCCGATGGCCACCCCGGAGTCGCCCGGATGGAAGTCCGGCGTCGCGCGCACCTGCTTCACGCGGCCGCCGTCGGGGTGATGGAGCGCGGCGAGCGCCGCGAGCTGCTGGAGCGCCTTGCCCTCCACCGGCAGGTCCGGCGGAAGGAGGACTTCGGCGGGGGGAGCATGGGGATCCGCCTGGAGGCGGACCGTGTAGACACGACCGTCGTAAGCAACGTCGAGCCCCTCGCGGGCAAGCGCCCGCAGGAGCCGGTTCAGTTTCGGCTGCATGACCTTCTCGGAATCTGACCCGGGCGGATTTCAGCCCGGGGGACGTGAGCGATGGATTCGAGACCTCGGGTCAGCAGCCGCGGTCGGGACGCCGGAGCGTCCGCGACCCCCTGGACGATCCAACACACCGTGCCTGACGGGCTCGCGAAAAGATCCGCTCCAGTCGAGGATGGGCCCATGGACGTGTCGAAGCAGGGGAATGGAGCGGCGTCATGACGGTGGCTGTCCTACGGGCCCAGGCCCCGGAGTTCGATGTGGCGTCCGTCCTGGACCGCTTCCCGGACTGCCGCCCGGATGCCGTCTGGCTCCAGGGGGAGCAGCTGCAGCGCCAGGGAAGGCACTCGACCTCGGGCTTCAACCTCACCCTGGTGGAGGACGGGGAGGGCACGCTGCACGGCCCCGTCGCCGCCGCCCGCAGGCAACTGGAGGTGCTGGCCCCCCTGCTCGCGGAGCTGCGCCAGCAGGCCGTCCCCTGCGTCGTGGATTTCGGGCTGTTCGTCGGCACCTCGCGGCACTTCACCAGCTCCGTCCACTTCCCACCCGACGACGTCCGGTGGTTCGCGGACCAGGGAATCGCCCTGGCCGTCTCCGCCTATCCGACGGCCGAGGAGGAGTCGGAGGACTCCTCGGGCAACCTCCAATGAGCGCGAAGACCGCCCCCCGCTGGGACCCCGGAGCCGTACCGACCTTCTGGATCAACCATGCGTCCCGGTTGCTGATGCGCCACTTCGAGCAGCGGTTGCGGCCGCTCGAGTTCGGGATGGCCTACCTGCCGGTGGTCATCGCGCTGGAGGAGCACGGGCCGCTCCTCCAGAAGCAACTCGCGGAGTACGCCCACGTCGAGCAACCCACCATGGCCGCGCTCCTCACACGCATGGAGCGCGACGGGCTCATCCAGCGTCAGCCGCACCCGGACGACAAGCGCGCGACCCGGATATCGCTCTCGGCCAAGGCCCGGGAGCGCCTGCCCCAGGCGAAGGAGCAGCTGGAGGAGGTCGCGGATCAGGCGACCGCGGGCTTCAGCGACCGCGAGCGCGCCACGTTCATGTCGCTCCTTCGCCGCGTGGTGGACAATCTGGAGCCGGCGTCCGGGGATTGAGCCATCCATTCCCAGAACGTCAGAGGGGTCTTGTAGGGTGCGCGCCCCTCCGGAAGATTCCCTTCCGGCATGACACAAGGTCGAGGCCTCTTGAACCGCTCCTCCTTCCTGATGCGCGCGCTGCGCACCGGCACGTTCTGTCTCGTGGGCGCCAGCTCGCTGATGACGGCCTGTGATTCCAACGATGATCCCCCCGTCGACCCGGCTCCGGTGGACCGGTCGCCGCGCACGCTGACGCTGCTGCAGACCAGTGACCTGCACACCAACATCTTCCCGTGGGACTACTTCTCCGGGAAGGCTGACGCGAAGCGCGGCCTGGCCAAGGTGGCCACGCTCATCAAGCAGGAGCGCGCGAAGAACCCGGACTGCACGCTGCTCGTCGACACGGGTGACACCATCCAGGGCTCGCCGCTCGGCACCTACTACGCCCAGGTGGACAACGCGCCCAAGCACCCCATGGCCGCCGCCATGAACGAGCTGGGCTACGCCGCCATGGCCATGGGCAACCACGAGTTCAACTACGGCCAGGACGTCCTCAACAAGTTCAAGGGCGAGGCGAACTTCCCCCTCCTCGGCGCCAACGTGCGCAAGAGCTCGGACGGCTCCGAGGCCTTCACCCCGTACGTGATGACCACGGTGTGCGGCGTGAAGGTCGGCATCCTCGGCCTGGTGACGCCGGGCGTGGCCACGTGGGAGCGCAAGGACAACATCGCCGGGCTGCGCTTCGATGAACCGCTGGAGACCGCGAAGACGTATGTGCCGAAGATGAAGCAGGCCGGCGCGGACGTGGTGGTGGTGGCCATCCACGGTGGCCCGGACAAGCAGCCGACGGGCAGCGCGACCAGCCCGGAGTCGTGGCTCGCGGACTACGCGGACGCCACGAAGTGGACCGACCGCGGCAACCTCACCGCTGAGAACCAGGCCGTGCAGATCGCCCAGCAGGTGGCGGACGTGGACGTGCTCCTCACCGGCCACACCCACCAGCCCATCCCGAAGATGCTGCTGAAGCAGCAGGATGGCCGCGAGGTCCTCCTCACGCAGCCCAACCGCTGGGGCAGCCACCTGGCGGACGTGCAGCTCAACGTCACCTGGAACGGCGAGCGCTGGGGCGTGGACGCGCACGACTCGCAGCTCCACGCGGTGGACGAAACGGTGGCGGTGGATGCCACGGTGACGCAGCTCACCCAGGCCGCCCACGACACCACGGTGGCCTACGTGAACCAGAAGATTGGCAGCACCACCGCGGCCTTCACGGGCGGCTTCCCCGGCCGCTACGTGGACAGCGCCCTGTCGGACCTGCTCAACATCGTGCAGGAGGAGGCCGCTGCGGAGGCCGGCTTCCCCGTGGACCTGTCCGCGACCGCGCTGTTCTCCAACGACGTCGCGCTGCCGGCGGGGGACGTCACCCTGCGTGACGCCTACAGCGTCTACATCTACGACAACACGCTGTACGTGATGGAGATCAACGGCTCCATCCTCCGGCGCGCGCTGGAGATGAACACGCTGTACTTCAAGCAGCTGGACGCGGCCAACCTGCCCGCGAAGCCCGCGGACGCGAAGGCCACCACGCCCGTCGTCGCGGACTACAACTGGGACCTCTACTCGCACATCGAGTACGGCTATGACTTGACGAAGCCCGCGGGCTCGCGGCTCACGCACCTGCGCTTCCAGGGCCAGGACGTGAAGGACGACCAGGTCTTCCGCATCGCCGTCAACAACTACCGCGGCGGTGGCGGCGGCGGGTACAGCATGTTCAAGGAAGGCCGCATGCTGTGGTCCTCCGCGGACGGGGTGCGTGACTACGTCGCGCGCTACATGCAGGAGCACCAGAACCTGTCTCCGGACGCGGTGAACACCTGCAACTTCACGCTCACGCCGGACCTCTACACGCCGTACTTCCAGGCCACGCTCGGCCCGGCGAAGTGCGCGCCCGTGCCGTGACGTAAGGCACCGAGGGACGCCCGGTGGACAGCCCTCTTCCCTTGAGGGCATGTCCCACCGGGCCTCCCGCGTTCCTACGTTGCCGGGGATGGCCGACCCACGCGCGGAAGAGACGTTCCAGAAGAGCATCCACACGCTGAACCAGGACGGCGCACCGCCCCGGACCGAGACCGACGACCTGGGCTCCCGCCGGCTCCCGGCGGAGGCCTACTGGGGCATCAACGTCAGCCGCGCGCTGGACAACTTCGCCATCAGCGGGCGCCCCATCTCCGTCTATCCCGACCTGCTCTTCGGCTACGCCTGCGTGAAACAGGCCGCGGCGCGCGCGAACGCGGAGATTGGCGTGCTGGATGCGACGCGGGCCTCGCTCATCGACCAGGCCTGCGAGGACATCAAGGCCGGCAGGCTGCACGAGCAGTTCGTCGTGGACGTCATGCAGGGCGGGGCCGGCACCTCCACGAACATGAACTTCAACGAGGTCATCGCCAACCGCGGCCTGGAGCTGGCCGGCCACTCCAAGGGCCACTACGCGCACCTGGACCCGAATGACCACGTGAACCGGAGCCAGAGCACGAACGACACCTACCCGACGGCGCTCAAGGTCGGGTTGATGCTGTCCGTCGAACGCCTGCTGGCCCAGCTGCATCTGCTGGAGCAGGCGTTCCGCGACAAGGGGCAGGAGTTCGCGGGCATCGTGAAGATTGGCCGGACGCAGCTCCAGGACGCCGTGCCCATGACGCTCCAGCAGGAGTTCGAAGGCTTCGCCGTCACGCTGGCCGAGGAACACGCGAGCCTGACGGAGGTCACCCGCCGCCTGGGGGAGATCAACCTGGGGGCGACGGCGATTGGGACGGGCATCGCCGCGGACCCGCGCTTCGCGGAGGCCGCGCGAGCGCACCTGGCGGACATCACCGGGCGCCCCATCGTCACCGCGCCGGACCTGATTGAAGCGACCACCGACGTGGGCGTCTTCATGGAGGTGTCCGGCACCCTCAAGCGCACCGCGATGAAGCTGTCGAAGATCTGCAACGACCTGCGGCTGCTCGGCTCCGGCCCGCAGGCGGGCTTCAACGAAATCAACCTCCCGCCCATGCAGGCGGGCTCCAGCATCATGCCGGGCAAGGTGAACCCGGTCATTCCGGAGGTCGTGAACGAAGTGGCGTTCGTGGTCGCCGGGGGAGACGTGACGCTGACCATGGCCGCCGAGGCGGGGCAGCTCCAGCTCAACGCCTTCGGGCCGGTCATGGCCCACGTGCTGTTCGAGAACCTCAAGTACATGACCGCCGCCATGGCGACGCTGCGTGTGAACTGCGTGCGGGGCATCACCGCCAACAAGGAGCGGCTCGCGCGCCAGGTGGAATCCTTCGTGGGCGTCATCACCGCCCTCATGCCGCACATCGGTTACGCGCCCGCGGCACGGCTGGCGAGGGAGGCCCTGGCCACGAACGCCAGCATCGCGGACCTGGTGGTGTCCGCCGGCCTGCTGACGCGAGAGCAGCTGGCCGAGCTGCTCTCGCCGGAGCGGTTGACCCGGGGCCAGGCGGTGGAGGCCCGGGACGAAGAGGGCACGCACTAGGCGGTCCCTTTTCGCCCTCAGCGCGAGGTCCGCATGTTCATCCGTCGCCTGCGCAGGTTCCTCCGAGAGCCCTACTGGCTGGTCCTGGCCGCCCTGGTCGTCGCCGGGGGCGTGCTCGGAATCGCGCTCGCCCGCGTGCAGACGGACACCGCACCGGCCCTGTTCGGGCATGCCTGGCCCGGGGACGTCGACGACACCCGGGGCGCCCTGGGGGCGTTGCTCGGGTTGCAGATCACCGTCCTCACCATCGCCCTGTCCCTGAACGCGCCGGTCATCCAGTCCGCCGCGAACCAGTACTCGCCACGGCTGGTCCCCATCTACCTGAAGAGCGCGCCGCTCCGCCGCGCCATTCCCTTCTTCGCCCTCTCCACCAGCTACATCCTCACGGCGGTCCGGGAGCTGGGCGTCATCGAGGACGCTGGCGTCAGGCCCCGGCCCGTCCTGTCGGGAGCCATCATCCTGGTGCTGGTGGCGCTCTTCGTGCTCATCATCGTCCTGGCCCGCACCTTCCGCTTCCTGCGGGTGGAGCGCGTCCTCGGGCTCGTCCAGCACCTGATCGTGTCCGCGACGGAGCGCCGCATCCAGGCCCGTCTGAAGCGCCTGCCGCTGGATCCGTCGGTGGCCCTGCGGTTGCCGGCGGATGCCACCTCGCTGCTGGCTGCCTCGTCGGGTTACCTCGCGGACGTCGACCTCCAGGACCTCACGCGGCTTGCCCGGAAGTGGGGTGTGCGGGTCCGCATCTGCATCACCGTGGGCGAGTACATCGACCAGGACGAGGTCGCCGGCTGGGTGGTGGCGGACGGAGGGGGCGCCGTGGATGCCCACGTACTCCACGGCCTCGCCGCCACGTTGAGCATCACGTCGGCGCGCGAGCCCGACTGCGACCCCTCCCTGGGGCTCCGCATCCTCGTCGACGTCGCGAACCGGGCCCTGTCCTCGTCCGCGAACGACCCGTACACGGCCCGGCAGGCGCTGCAGCAGATCCGCTCGGTGATGCGCCGGCTGGCGGGCCTGCCGCAAGGGGACTGGAACGTCGTCGACCCGGATGGCAGGGCGCGCGTGTCACTCGTGGCCCTGCGGCTGCGCGACTACCTCTTCCTCGCCGTGGATGGCCCCCTCCATTACGCGGGGGGCGACCCGGAGGTGCTGGAGGAGGTGCTTCAAATCGCCCTCACCGTGGGCCTGGTCGCGCGCGACGCGCAGGACCGCGCCGCGGCACACGCGCTGCTCGCACGCGTGCTCGCGGACGTCCAGGGCTCCACGGAGAAGGACCGCTTCCACCGCCTGCTCGCCCAGGCGGAGCGCGTCCGGGCCTCCTTCCAGGGCGAGCACCGGACGCGCGTCGAGCGGGGGCGCGCGGACTGGCTTCCGGACTGAAGCGCCGGCTTCAGTGGCGGGTTTCGCGGGTGGGCTTGAAGCCCACGAGGAAGTCGATGAGCAGGCGGGTGCCGTAGCCCGTGGCGCCCTTGCTGCGCCACGCGTTGTCGCGCTCGGCCCGCGCCGTCCCCGCCATGTCGATGTGCGCCCAGGGCAGCCCGTCCACGAACTCCTCCAGGAAGAGGGCCGCGGTGATGGCTCCGGCGTTGTCTCCGCCGACGTTCTTCATGTCCGCCACCTCCGACTCCAGCTCCTGCCGCAGGCGCCGGTCCAGCGGGAGCTGCCACACGGTGTCACCGGTGCGCTCCCCCGACTCCTTCACCTGCTCCACGAGGGGCTGCTCGTTGCCCATGACCCCCGCGCTGAGGAGGCCCAGCGCGCGCTGACACGCCCCGGTGAGCGTGGCGACGTCCACGATGGCGTCGGGCCTCGGCGACTGCTCGGTGGCCAGGACGAGCCCATCCGACATCACCAGGCGGCCTTCGGCGTCGGTGTTGATGACCTCCACCGTCTTGCCGCCGCGCACCGTCAGCACGTCCCCCAGCTTCATGGCGGTGCCGGAGGGCATGTTGTCCGTGCACATCAGGTACGCCGTCACCGCCGTCCTGCAGCCCAACGGCTTCAGCGCCGTCATCGCCGCGAGGATGGCGCCCGCGCCAGACATGTCGCCCTTCATGGTCGCGTGCACCAGGTCGTTCGGCTTCAGGCCCAGTCCGCCCGAGTCGAACATGATGCCCTTGCCCACCAGTGAGACGCGGCCCAGGGGCTGGATGGCTTCGCCCTTGCTGCCCCTGGGCGTGTACGTCAGCTTGATCATCCGCGGCGGCTCCGCGCTGCCGGCGTTGACGCCCAGCAGGCCTCCGCAGCCCAGCCTGGCCAATGCCTCGCCGTCGAAGATCTCGACCTCCAGGCCGCAGCGTTTGGCCAGCGACTCGGCCACCTCCGCCAGCCGTGCGGCGGTCAGCAGGGTGGCGGGGGAATTGGCGAGGTCACGCGCGAACGCCGTGGCGCGGGAGTGGATGCCTCCGCGCATCATTCCCTGTTCAACGTCCTCGGTGTTCTTCGAACCCGAGACGAGCGTCAGCGATTCGAGCGGCGGCTCCTGCTCCGAGTTCCGCTTGTAGGGCCGGTAGCGGTAGCGCGCGAGCAGGACGCCTTCGGTCAGGGCCTGCGCGGCGAGGTCCGCCGGGACGCTCCCGGTGTCCGGGACCTGGAGCGCGACGCGCTTCTGTTGGCCCACGGTCCGCGCGAACGCGGCGGCGGCATCCCGGAGCTTGCCTGCATCCAGCTGTGCCCGCGCCCCCACGCCGACGGCGACCAGGGGCGGGCCTCCCGAGCGGGGAATGAGCAGCGTCTGGCCGGCCTTGCCCTCGAAGCCCGCCGCCTTCAGGAACGCGCGGTCGAGGCCGGGGGCCTTCACCTCTTCGTCCGCTCCCACGAACGTGCCGACGCAACCGGCGTCGGTGGGGACGGTGGCTGCTACGGCGAGCTTCGTCTCCTCCGGGGGTTCGATGGAAGGAGCGGGGTGGAACTCGGCCTGCGCGCGTGAATGAAACGAGGTCAACATGGAAGCCTCCTGATGGAGGAACTGGCCACGGCGCCAGGGGGGTGCAACATCCAGAAGGCTACTCGCCCCTGCCTCCGGGAGCGGTTTTCCGGCGGATGGGAGGTGTGGATGTTCCGCCACTCAATCCCATGAGGGGGGAAGCCCATGCGCACACTGCCGTCGAAGCGGATGTCATTGCTCACCGAGCGCGAAGCCCAGCTCGTCCTGTCCAGCGCCCCACGCAACCTGGCGGAGCTTTCGCCACGGGAGCTGCGCGGCCGCATCCTGAGAGCGCGCCGCCTGATGGAGAAGTACCAGGACGCGGCGCGGCGGCAGCGCAGGGAGGCGCTCCGCAAGGAGGTGCCCTCCCGCTCCCGCCGCGCCGAGGGCAACCGCAACACCCTCCAGAAGGCCGAGTACTTCGCCCTCACCCTGGAGCGCTTCGAGAAGCGGCTCGCCCTGCTCGAGCGCAAGGCCCAGGCCCGGACCCGCGCCGCGAGCCGTCCGGCCCCCCGGCGGACGACGCGCGCGGCCACGGGAGGACGCAAGCCCGCGCGCCGGACGCGCGCCGCCGGCCGCACCGCGAAGGCCCCCGCTTCCGGAAAGCGGGCGTCCCGCCAGAAGCGGGGCGGGGCCCTGAAGCAGGAGCGCTTTCCCGCCCTCAAGCGGAAGGCCCATGCCTCTGGCCGGGGCCGCCGGACCCAGAGCCGGCGCGACTCGCGGCGCTGAGGGGCAAGGCGCCCTGGTGACGGTAGAGCGCCTCCCGCACCGCGAGGCGCTCTTTCCTCTTCTACCCAAGCCCCCAGGGCAGTCCCAGCACCTGCCACGCGACCAACAGGGCAATCCACACGGCGAAGACCACGATGACGTACGGCAGCATCAAGGCCACCACGGTCCCCACGCCCGCGTCCTTCTGGTACTTCTGGGCGAAGGTGACGATGAGCGCGAAGTAGGCGTTCAGCGGTGAGATGGCATTGAACGGACCGTCGCCCACGCGGTACGCGGCGAGCACGGCCTCCGGGTCCACGTTCAGCCGCATCAAGAGCGGCACGAACACCGGCGCGAAGATGGCCCACTTCGGGATGGCGCCCGTCATGATGAGGTCCAGGACGGCGACCACCAGCACGAACCCGATGAGCAGCGGCAGCGCGCCCAGGCCCGCGTGCTCCAGGGCATCACCCACCTTCACGGCCGCGATGGTCGCCATGTTCGTGTAGGTGAAGAGGGCGATGAACTGGCTGATGATGAACAGCAGGAAGATGAGGCCACCCAGCCCGGCGACCGCCTTCTCCATGGCCTTGATGACGTCCACGCTGTTCTTCATCGTCCTGGCGCCGACGCCATAGGCGGCTCCCGTCACCAGGAACAGCACGGTGATGGCGACGATGAGGCCGTTCATGAACGGCGAGTCCCCGATGAGCGCGCCCGTCTCCGGATTGCGCAGCGGAGCCCCCGGGGGCAGCGCCAGCAGGCCGAAGAACACCAGGACGCCCACGAGCCCCCAGAACGCGAACTTCAGCCCTCGCGACTCCTCCGGCGACAGCTTCGCGCCCGTCGTGGCCGGCTTCTCTCCCTTGTACTCACCCAGCCGGGGTTCGATGAGCTTGTCGCTGATGAGCGACACCACGATGGTCAGCATCACCACCGACGCGACGGAGAACCAGAAGTTCGCCGTCAGGTCGATGGAGCGGTCCGGCGCCATGATGTGGATGGCGTCGTTGGTGATCTCCGTCAGGATGCCGTCCAGCGGTTTGATCAGGATGTTGACCGTGAAGACCGCCGCGACACCGGCGAAGGAGGCCGCCAGGCCCGCGAGGGGATGCCTGCCCACGGTGAGGTAGGCCGCCGCCGCCAGGGGAATCAGCACCAGGTAGCCAGCATCCGCGGCGATGCTCGACAGGATGCCCACGAACACCAGGATGTACGTGAGGAGCCGGGCCGGAGCGACCGCCACCAGCTTGCGGATGAGCGCGCCCACCAGGCCCGCCGCGTCCGCGACGCCCACGCCCAGCATGGCGACGATGATGACGCCCACCGCGTTGAAGTCCATGAAGTGCTGGACGACGCCCGCGAACATGAAGCGCAGGCCCTCGCCCGTCAGCAGGCTCTTCGCGGCGGAGGTCGTCTGCTCCACCTGGTGGGTGTCCGGGTTGATGGTCTCGTAGGTGACGCTGGCTCCCATCCTGTAGAAGATGTGGGAGAGCACCATCACGATGGCAATCAGCGCGACGAAGATGATGGCGGGGTGGGGGACCTTGTTGCCCACCCGCTCGATGGCGTCGAGCACCCGCTCCATGCCCTTCTTCTTCGGTGGCGTGCGCTGTTTGTTCTTGGTCTCGCCTGGGACCTGGACGTCGTCGAAATGAGCCGCTTTGGCCATGGGAGTGCTGCTCCTTTCCAATCCCTCAGATCTCCAGCTCGCCACCCACCGAGAGCGAGGTATCCGTCTTGACCTTGCCCGCCGCGGGTACGCTGTCGTGTTGCAGTTCGAAGTACGTGGTGAGCGCGAAGCGGTCCGTCAGGTGCACGGACAGCTTGGTGGTGGAGTCCAGCAGGACGCGTGTGTCGCCGAAGATGTCCGGGAGCAGCACGGCGTCCTCGCGCAGGTACACGTGCTCGTTGATGTCGTAGCGGAACGCCACGCCCACCGCGGGTGACCACAGGGTCACGTTCGGCAGGTCCTCGCGCGTGGGGGTGTACTGGAACCGGCGGTCCTTGGCGTAGCTCCCGCCCAGGTACGTGCGCAGGAAGAGCTCCTTCGACTTCTTCTTCCGCTCCAGGAGCGTGAGGCCGATGCCCAGCTCCACCTCGGTGCGCAGCTCCAGGCTGGCGGGGTGGTCTGTCTCCAGGCCCAGGAAGGTGTAGGCGCTGACCAGGCGCGTGAAGCGGTAGTCGCCGCGCGCCCACCCGCCGAGCGTCAGGGCCGTGACCTCCCGCTCCTCTTCGTCCTCCGCGGCCGCGTTGCCGTAGGCGCCATCCGCCTCCAGGGTGAGCGCCCACACCGGAGACTCGTACTCCGCCATGGCGTCGCCCGTGATGGTGAAGGAGCGGGCGTTGCCGGTGAACATGGAGGCACCGAGCCCGGCCGAGCCCGTCCAGGGCCCTTCGTCCTCGTCCTCGTCTGCTTCGGCTCCAACGGAAGCCGGTGAGGAGGCATCCGCCGGGTCGGGAGGAGGCGTGGGCGCCTGGGCCATTGCCGCGAAGAGGATGAGGAGTGGACTCATACGTGCCCTCGGGAAGGAGGAGCCGGCCTGTCCCGCTGAAGAGGGAGGGGCGACCTCGGTGGTGCTCGAAGGCCTTCTCGCGGCCCACGCAACCTTCGACACGCACCGCGCGTCCTGCAATCACAGGCCGGCATGCCAGGGAAGGCACCCTCGTGCCTTTGCCCGTCAGAACGTGATGAGGGATGTGTTCTACAGGCCCTGGTTCAGGGACGCAGGATGTCCTGGATGAACCGGCTCAGCGACTCCGCCATCTTCTGGTGCGTGGCGGCGGAGGGATGCCAGTCCTCGCCGACGCCGTCAGCGAAGGGGTTCTGCATGGCCATCACGTGGCGGTGGATCCGGGCGTCGCCCAGGCGCTGGCGCTCCGCCACCAGGTCGGAAATCCAATCGCCCACGTGCACGGACGTCACCACGCCCTGCTGTTCCTTCCGCTTGAAGCCATCCGACATGCTGCCCAGCGTGCAGACGATGTGCGCGCGGGGATGCAGCGTGCGGAGCCGCTCGAGGAAGGTCCGGTAGGCGGACTTGAACGCCGCTTCGTCCGGAAGGAACGCGGCGGTGCCCGCGCCCGCGAACGTGTCGTTGGTGCCGGCGTTGAGGACAATCACATCCGGCGAGTCGTTGGAGAAGTCCCAGGCGGCGGGGTGGTCCGGGACGGCGCGCTCATAGATGGCCGGAATCAAGCCGGACGTGGACAGGTCCAGGTTGCGGTACACGCCGTGGCCCGAACAGCAGACGAACACGGCCTCCGCGCCCAGGCGTTGGGCCGTGAGCCAGCCATGACTCCGTCTGGGATTCTGGTGCTTCGACGTGAAGCCAGGCACCCTGGAGGAGGCTGTCTGGGGAGTGAAGGTGGCGTCGGTGCCGTAGCCGCAGGTGATGGAGTCCCCGACGAACTCCAGTTTGAGCCCCGTGTGCCGCTGGGGCGGCTCCCGGAGCTCACCATGGACCTCCAGCGACAGGAGCGTGCTGGCGCCCACCAGGGACTCGGTGCGCTTGAAGAGCTCCACCGTGTGCAGGCCCACGGGAAGGTCGCTGGCGAGCAGGTACGTGGCCTGACCGGGATTCACCGCGAGCAGCCTGGGAGGTGCCCCGTCCACCACGACGTCGAAGTGGTTGGTCCCCACGTCGCCGCCCGCGCCCGCGTCATCGAGCCGCATCCGCACCGCGTCGCCCCAGAAGCGCGCGCGCACCGTGACGCCCGGATGCGAGAAGACGACCCCTGTCGCTGAGCGGTATGTCCGGCCCACGTACCGCACGCGCGCGTCGGTGGAGGGGATGCTCACCCAGGGCATGGAAGGGCCTTCCGGTGGGGTGGAGGGGGCCCTGCACGCGGCCAGCGACAGGCCCATGCCAAGGCAGACGCCAGCGATGCGGGAGCGGTCGGGCACGCACTCCCAGCGTACACGCAAGACGGCGGCGGCCCACCAGATGCCAGCAGTGAACAGCCCATGCTAGATGACTCGCGTTTCCTGTCATCTCCAGGGGGGCCCCCATGAACCGACTGATTGGCTTTCGTTTCCAACTGGCATTGCTGGCTGTACTGACGCTCCTGGGCACCGGCTGTGGTTCCGACCCTGAGCGATCCCCTCATTTGAGTGAGCAGATCGCCAGCCGCCTGCCTGACAGGCCCGTGCGAGGCGGGGTGGTGTGGGGCAGGAAGAGAAGCCATGCTGGGACGCAAAGTGGCCATCAACGAAGAG
>NZ_RAWQ01000155.1:0-26993 GCF_003668965.1 Corallococcus sp. AB030 | reverse complement strand
CGCCGCCCCCTTCGCGACGACCCCTCCTCTGGCCTCACCCCCCGACGCGAGCCGGTGCAGCGACTGCTGCGCGCCGTCGATGGCCCCAAGGCGGTTCGCGAGCAGTCCCTGCACCGGAAGATCACCACCGGCTACATCCTGCTGGGCCTGCTGCTGGGCACCTGGCTGCTCTGCACGGAGAGCCTCTTCGACGCGTCCTGGGGCCGCTGGAGCTTCATCATCCGGGTGGGCGTGGGCGTGCTCATCACCTTTGGCGGCGCCGCGGTCCTGCCGTCGCTGCTGGCGCGCGTCACCCGCGTGAAGGTGCTCAGCCGCTCCGCCTTCGAGATTTCGCAGGGCGATTTGTCCAAGCCCGTGGCCGCGGAGGTGCACAGCACCCGCGACGAAATCGACGAGCTGACGGGCGCCATCTCCCGCATGCAGGAGAACCTGCGCGAGCTGGTGGGCAAGATCCAGGACACCGCCAAGAGCGTGGCGGACACCGCCATCGACCTTCAGCGCAGCGCGGAGAACGTCAACGGGTCCACGGAGGAAGTGGGCTCGTCGATGGAGAAGATCGCCAGCGGCGCGGAGACCCAGTCTCAGCTGGTGTCGCAGGCCTCCAAGGTCATCACGGAGATGGCCGGCAGCATCCAGCGCACGGCGGCCAGCGCCCTGGACGCGGCCCGCACGTCCGCGGAGACCAGCAGCAGCGCGGAGGACGGCTCCAAGGCGGCGCGGCTCGCGGGCGACAAGGTGAAGAAGGTCTTCAACCGCATCGAGTCCGCCAGCCAGCAGGTGTTCGCCTTCGGCGAGAAGACGCAGGAGATTTCGAAGATCGTCGACGCCATCACCCAGGTGGCGCAGCAGACGAACCTCCTGGCCCTCAACGCCACCATCGAAGCGGCGCGCGCGGGCGAGTACGGCCGCGGCTTCGCGGTGGTGGCGGATGAAGTGCGCAAGCTGGCGGAGAGCGCCGGCCGCTCCGCGGAGCAGATTTCCCGCCTGGCGCGCGACATCTCCGGCCAGTCCACCTCCGTCGTCAGCGCCATGAAGGAAGGCATCGCGGAGCTGGCCGAGGGCCGTGAGGATCTCACCGACATCATGCGCTCCATGGGGGCCATCACCGACACCGCCCGCAAGGGCGCGGAGAAGGTGACGCTCATCTCCGACAGCACCCGCGACCAGATGAAGGGCAGCGAGGAGATGGTGAAGGCCATCGAGGAGATCAAGCTCGTGGCGAAGAACAACGCCAGCTCCACGGAGGCCATCCAGGCCGTCATCCAGGAGCAGACGGCCGCGGTGTCGCGGATGACGTCGCTGGCGAGCGAGCTGACCAACCTCTCCGTGGAGCTGCAGAGCGTGGTGCGCAGCTTCCGCCTGGGGCCCTGAGCGCCCCGTCCCCCGCCTGTCGCCGCCTTACGGCACAAGGGCCTTCACCGTGCGGCACGTCATCTTCCGGGTCGAGAAGGAACGCTACGGGTTGCCCTTGTCGGCCGTCCGGGAGGTCGTGGTCCCCCCGGAGCGCTACACACGTGTACCGCGGGCCCCGGCCGCCATCACCGGGGTGATGAACCTGCGCGGCCGGGTGGTGACGGTGGTGGAGCTCCGCCAGCTGCTCCACCTGCCAGAAGGTCCCACGCCCCTGTGCCGTGTCGTGCTACTGGACCGGGGTCGCAGGGACTTGGGCCTCCTTGTGACGGACGTGGACGGCATCGAAGCGGTGGAGCGCGTCAGCGCCGCGCCGGGCAAGGCCATGCCCGCGGTTCGCGGCGTTGCCCGCCTGGGCGGTCTGGGAGTGACCGTGCTGGATCCGGAAGGACTTGATGCGGCGGTCGTTGCCTTGTTCACTCCCTCCAAGTGAGTAGCCCCCCGGAAACGGCCGGTGATAGGGTGCGCTCCCTCTAGGCCTGAAACGGAGGCGGAGTTCTTCACATGGCTAAGCGGGTGCTGGTCGTCGACGACGCCATCTTCATGCGCAACATGATCAAGGACATCTTTGCGTCTGGAGGGTTCGAGGTCGTCGGTGAGGCGGCCAACGGCCTGGAGGCCGTGGAGAAGTTCAAGGAGTTGAAGCCGGACCTCACGACGATGGACATCGTGATGCCCTTCAAGAGCGGCATTGAAGCCACGCGGGAAATCATCAAGGCCGACAGCAGCGCGGTCGTCATCATGTGCTCGGCGCTCGGACAGGAGAGCCTGGTGATGGAGGCCATCGAGGCGGGTGCCTCGGACTTCATCGTCAAGCCGTTCCGGGCGGAGGACGTGCTGGCGGTCGTGAAGAAGGTGCTGGGCGAGGCCTGAATCGGCGCGCAAGGGACCGCTCCCGCCCGGGTCGCGGCCCCTTCCGCCTGTGAAGGAGGTGCCGGGTCATGACGATGGACATGTCCCGGTATCTGGGCCTCTTCATCTCGGAGGCCACCGAGCACCTGGAGGCGCTCGGACGGGACCTCGTGGAGCTGGAGCGCGAGGCCACCGCCAGCACCGTGGACTCGATGTTCCGGCACGCCCACTCGGTGAAGGGCATGGCGTCGTCCATGGGCTTCGAGCCCATCGCGATGCTGGCGCACCGGGTGGAAGACCTGGTGGACGCGGTGCGGCAGGACCGCAAGCTCCTGGACCGGGACCTGGTGGACCTGCTGTTGAGCGCCACGGACACGCTGACGGCCCAGGTGCGCGCCGTCTCGTCCAACCGCGAACCGGAGCAGGCCGAGGGCTTGCTCAATCAGTTGAGCGCCCGCGTGCAGTCGCTCACCGGCCACGCCCCCGCCGCGACCCGCGTGGCCCATGTCACCGCCCTCAAGCCCGCGACCCCGTCCGGAGGAGATGACGGGGAGGGCTCGGGAGGGGGCGAGGGCCCTTCGGGTGCCTCGGGTTCAGGGACGCCGGGTGGCTCCGCCGGGCCCGCGTCGGGTTCGGGGACTCCGGGCAGCGCGGCCGGTGCCTCGGGAGCCTCTGGCGCCGAGGCTTCGGGCTCGGGAACCTCCGCGTCGAGCGGGGCCGGGCCTTCGACTCCGGGAACCTCCGGTTCGGGAACGTCCAGCGGTGACGCGGCCTCTGGGACAGCCAGTCCGGGCGTTTCCAGCGCGGCGCCGCCCTCCGCCCTGGCGGTGATGCCGCCGGCCACGCTCATGCCGCCTCGCGACCTGAGCGGCCCGGAGGCCCTCTACGGTGCCCCGGCCGCGCGGTCCCTGGCGGTGTTGCCGGAGAACGACCTTTCCACCTCCGTGGTGGCGCTGGCCTCGGGGCTCAAGGCCGCCGCCAGCGGCGTGGACGGCAAGGCCGGCGCGCCCCGCTGGTCGGTGCGCCTGCGCATCTCCCCCACCTGTCAGGTGCCCGGCGTGCGCGCGTTCCTCGTGCACAAGCGGCTGTCCTCCCTGGGCACGCTGGTGGACCTGCGCCCCCCTCTGGAGGAGCTCAAGGCCGGCCGCATCCCGGACGGCTACATCCAGGTGGACGTGGAGACCGGCGTGGGCGACGCCGGCATCCAGGCGGCCCTGCGCAACGTGGCGGAGGTGGAGGTCGTCTCCGTCGCTCCGGCCGTCCCGGAGCCGCCCGTGCTCCCCGTGGCCGCGCCCGCGTCGGACCCGGCGCGCGCCACCGCGGACGCGGGCTCTCGCACGGTGCGCGTGCGCACGGAGCTGCTCGACTACTTCCTCGACACGGTGGGTGAGCTGATGCTCGCCACCGCGCGCCTGCGCGAAGTGGGCAAGGTGCTGCCGGAGAACACGCGCCCCGCGCTGGAGGAGGGCGTCTACCGGCTGCACACGCTGGTGAAGGACCTGCACGACAAGGTCATGAGCGCGCGCATGACGCCGCTGTCGCTCATCACCGACCGGCTGCCCCGCGCCGCGCGCGACCTGGCCCGCCGCAAGGAGCGCGAGGTGGAGCTGGTCATCACCGGCGCTGAAATCGAGCTCGACCGCGCCATCCTCGACGAGCTGGCCGACCCGCTGCTGCACCTCTTGCGCAACTGCATCGACCACGGCCTGGAGTCCCCGGAGGAGCGGGCGGCCGCGAAGAAGTCCGCGCGGGGCCGCGTCACCGTCACCGTGCGCCGTGCGCGCGACCGCGTCATCATCGACATCGAGGACGACGGCCGGGGCATGGACCCCGCGAAGCTCAAGGCCTCCGCGCTCAAGCGCGGGCTCATCACCGAGGACGCCGCCCATCGCATGGCGGACCGCGACGCGTTCCTCCTGTCGTGCCTGCCGGGCGTCTCCACCGCCAAGGACATCACCGACATCTCCGGCCGCGGCGTGGGCATGGACGCGGTGAAGCGCGTGGTGGAGAGCGTGGGCGGCACGCTCGAAATCGACAGCGAGCGCGGCCGGGGCACGACCTTCACGCTGCGCCTGCCGCTCACCGTCGCCGTGGTGCACCTGCTCCTCGTCGAAGTGGGGGAGGAGGTGTTCGGCCTGCCCATCGCCAAGGTGGTGGGCGCCACGGAGGCGGACCCGGAGTCCCTGAGCCGCAGCCGTGAGACGGCGCTCCTGCCTCACGGCAATGGTCTGCTGCCGGTGCACGCCCTGGAGACGCTCCTGGGTGTGCCCGCGTCCCCCATGCCCGGCTACCGGCCCTTCGTGGTGATGGAAGGAGACGCCGGCACCGGCAAGGTGGCGCTGGCGGTGGATCGCCTCCTGGGGCAGGAGGAAGTCGTGCTCAAACCCTTGTCCCGTCCCCTGGACTTGCTGCCGGGACTGTCCGGCGTGACCATCCTGGGCAGCGGTCGTCCCGTGTTCATCCTGGACGTCCCGAGGTTACTGACCGCGTGAGCCCCCCCCTGCCCAGTGACGCGCAGCTCGACGCCCTGCGCGAGGTGGCCAACATCGGCTGTGGACACGGCGCCAACGCCCTGGCCCGGCTGGTGGGTGGCCGCGTGGACCTGTCCATCCCCGAGGTGCGCGTCACGGACGCCACCCAGGGCCCCGCGCTCTTCGCGGACGACGCCCCCGCCGTCGCCGTGCGCCTGGGCATGACGGGAGAGCTGCGTGGCTCGCTGGTGCTGGCGCTGCCGTCCGTGGACGCGGAGGCGCTGGAGTCCGCGCTGGTGCGAGGCCACCCCGCGTCCCCCGAGGAGCGCGAGAGCGCCCTGGCCGAGGCTGCGAACATCCTCGCCAGCGCGTGCCTGTCCGCCATCGGGCGGCTGACGGGCTGGCGGCTGTTGCCCTCCGTGCCCCAGCTCCAGCGCGGGCCGGTGCGGCCGGTGCTGGCGGGCGTGCTGGGCGACGTGGAGCCGGGGCCGGGCGTGGTGCTGGCGGCGCGCTTCTCGGCTTCGGGGCCCACGCCGCTGGGCGGACAGATGCTGCTGGTGCTGGAGCGCGGGAGCGCCCAGGCGCTGCTGTCCCGGCTGGGCCTCTAGGTCCGCCTGGAGGCGCGGGGGCGGCTGGGGTAGACCGCTCGCCCATGGACGAGAAGGCGCTCAGGGCCCTGCTGGGCCAGGTGAAGACGGGCAAGGTCACCCTGGACGACGCGGTGGGCAAGCTGAAGGACCTGCCGTACGCGGAGCTGGGCTACGCGACGGTGGATACGCACCGCAACCTGCGGTTCGGCTTCCCGGAGGTGGTGCTGGGCGAGCCCAAGACGGTGGAGCAGGTGCTGGGCATCGTCGGCGCGCTGGTGGAGCGCAAGCAGACGGTGCTGGTGACGCGGCTGCAGCCGGACAAGGCGGAGGCCCTGGTGGCGCGCTTCCCCAAGGGCCAGTACCACCCGGTGGCGCGCATCTTCCACCTGCCCCAGCGCAAGGTGAAGGCGGGCCGCGTCGCGGTGGTCACGGGCGGCACCAGCGACATCCCCGTGGCGGAGGAGGCCGCGCTCACGGCGGAGGCCATGGGAGCGGAAGTGCGGCGCGTCTACGACGTGGGCGTGGCGGGCATCCACCGGCTCCTGCGCCGGCGTGAGGAGATTCAAGAGTGCCACGTCGCCGTGGCGGTGGCGGGCATGGAGGGGGCGCTGGCGAGCGCGCTGGGTGGACTCGTGGGCATCCCGGTGGTGGCGGTGCCCACGTCGGTGGGCTACGGCGCGAACCTCGGGGGCATCTCCGCGCTGCTCTCGATGGTGAACTCGTGCGCCTCCAACGTGGCCACGATGAACATCGACAACGGGTTTGGCGGCGGCTTCTACGCGGCGCTCATCTCCCGCACCAAGGGACGGAGCTGACAGGCCATGCGGCGCATCCTCTACCTGGAGCCCGTGGGCGGCATCGCCGGGGACATGTTCCTGGCGGCGGGCATCGACCTGGGCGTGTCGCCGGACGCGATTGCGCAGGCGCTCTCCGGCCTCAACGTGCCGGGCTGGAAGCTGGCGGTGTCGCGCGCGGTGCGCCACGCCATCAGCGGCACGCACCTGGACGTGGTGCTGGACGCGAAGGAAGCGCACCCGCACCGCGCCTACGCGGACATCCGCCAGCTGATTGAAGCCGCGCCCACGCTGCCGGAGCGCGCGAAGGCTCGAGCCCTGGCGGTGTTCCGCGCCATCGGAGAGGCCGAGGCGAAGGTGCACGGCGTGTCCATCGACGCCATCCACTTCCATGAAGTGGGCGCGGTGGACTCCATCGTGGACATCTGCGGCGCCGCCGTGGTGCTGGAGCTGCTGGGCGACCCGGAGGTGCACGCCGCGCCGCCGCCGCTGGGCAGCGGCACCATCCGGGTGGCGCACGGCCAGATGCCCATCCCCGTGCCCGCGACGCTGGAGCTGCTGCGCGACGTGCCCGTGCGCTTCGAGGGCGTGGGCGAGCTGACGACGCCCACGGGCGCCGCGCTGCTCAAGGTGCTGACGAAGATTGGCCACCCGCCGGACTTCATCGTGGAGAAGGTGGGCTACGGCGTGGGGACGAAGGACTTCCGCGACCGGCCCAACGTGCTGCGCGCGTCGTTGGGCCGCGTGGAGACGCAGGCCACCGAAGGGCTGTGGGTGGTGGAGGCGAACCTGGATGACGCCACGCCGCAGCTCTTGGCGCACCTGGTGGAGCGGCTGCTGGAGGTGGGCGCGAAGGACGCGTGGGTGGCCCCGGTGGTGATGAAGAAGGGCCGGCCGGCGCACCTGTTGGGCGCGCTGGTGGAGGGCGGCCTGCGCGAGGCGGTGGTGGACGTGCTGTTGCGTGAGTCCACGTCGCTGGGCGTGCGCTACCACCGGGTGGAGCGCCACGCGCTGGAGCGCGACTTCGTGGAGGTGGACACGCCCTGGGGCAAGGTCCGCGTGAAGCGCGGCCTGCGGGACGGCCGGGTGCTCAACGCGCACCCGGAGTTCGACGACTGCGTCCGGCTGGCCCGGGCCGCGGGCGTGCCGGTGAAGCAGGTGATGGCCGCCGCGATGGCGGCCCTCACGCCCTGAGGCTCGGGACGCTGACTAAGCCGGCTGCGCCAGGGTGATGACGCCGAAGGCCGCGCCGCCGGGGTCGGTGACGACGGCGATGCGGCCGTAGGGTGAGTCGAACGGCGGCATGATGACCTTGCCGCCCTTGGCGGTGACGGTGGCCGCGGCCTCGTCGGTGTTGGCCACGGAGAAGGTGACCATCCAGTGGGGCGGCACCTCGGCGGGCGTCTTGTCGTCGAGCTGCATCACGCCGGCCGTCTCACGGCCGTCCTTCTTCACGACCCAGTACTGCATCCGCTCATCCGGCATCTTGTCCGCCGTCATGCCGAAGAGGTCCTTGTAGAAGGCCACGGCCTTCGCGCCATCGCGCGTCTTGGCCTCGTGCCAGGTCATGGCGCCGGGCTCGTTCACCAGGCCCGCGCCGTTGAACAGGTTCGGCTGCCAGAAGCCGAAGGCCGCGCCGGTGTTGTCCGTACAGAAGGCCATGCGCCCCGCCTGCATGACGTCCATGGGCTCCATCATCACCTTGCCGCCCAGCTCCTTCAGGCGGGCGACGGAGCGGTCCACGCTCTCCACGGCGAAGTAGGTGTTCCATGCCGGCGGAAACGGCGCGTCCTTGGGGCGCGGCATCATCGCCGCCACGTGCTGGCCGTTCTTGCGGGCCATCGTGTAGTAGCCGTTGTCCTTGGACGTGGGGTCGAACGTCCAGCCGAACAGCGCCCCGTAGAAGTCCCGGGCCTTCTCCAGGTCCCAGGCCGCCAGGTCCACCCAGGACACCGTCCCCGCAGCGTGCTTCGTCATCGCAGGCATCGTCGCTCCCCTCGCTGTGCGCCCGGAGAAACCCGGGCTACCTGCAAGGTAACAGCGGATCAGAAGAGGACTGAAAGGATTTTCAGTGTCGCCTTGCGTCAACGGCGGGGCTGACGCGCGAGCCCCTGCGCGAACGCATCCGTGTTGCTCCCCACCACGCACACCGGCAGGTCCTCCACGAGGCCACAGTTGGCGCCCGCGTCGAGGAAGGGCTGCACGTGCGGCGGCAGGACGACGTACGCGGTGCTCGCGTCCAGGCCACCCGTAGGCAGCTGCGCGCGGCACTCCGCCGCCAGTGCCTCCGGCGTGCGCGACGCGTAGCCGCTGTTGAACGTCAGCTTCAGCCGGTACGCCTGATACGCCAGCGCGTTCACCAGCGGTTCGTCATAGCGGCACACCCACTGCACCTGCGGCGGGAAGAGGGCCAGGTGTTGGTAGGGGCCCTTCAGCGCGTCCCACTCCGCGGACTTCAGGCGATGGAAGCGCACGGGCTTGAAGAGGGCGCTCTTGTCCTCGCGCACGTCGTACGCCTGGAGCGCCAGCGCCACCGTCAGCGCGGCCACGGTCACGGCGGGCACGCCGCGCCACAGGCGCGCCACCAGCAGCACCGCGCCGACGACGAGCAGGTAGTGCAGCGGCCAGACAAAGCGGCCGGAGGCGCGGAACGCGTTCGTCGCCTTCACCAGCGGCGCGTACAGCGAGCCCAGGTCCGCCACCGGCTGGCCCAGCCACGTCACGCGCGACGACAGCGCGTAGACGGCCATGAGCAGCACCACCACCGCCGCGGGCAGCACCCGGCGCCAGTCCAGCGTGCGCGCCTCCCGCCTGCGCACGAACAGGCTCACGCAAGCCACGACGCCGAGCAGCAGCGCCCCCGCGCCCAGGTAGCCGAAGCCCTCGCCCTGCCGGGGCGCGGCGGGCAGGTCCGGCAGCAAGCGGCCCCAACCCATGGGGTTCACCAGCGTGGCCAGGTCCGCGGAGAACTCTCCGAAGCCCTCCGCGCCCAGCCCGCCGCCGCCGAAGTAGCCGAAGAGGGCGAACAGCCCCACGTCCAGCGCCGCGATGCCCGCGCACAGGGCCGCGACGCGCGCGGGGCCGAGTTTCCGGCTCCAGACGAGCCGCACCCCGAGCGACAGCGTCAGCGGCATCAGCATGCCCACCCAGTACGGGTGGGTGCCTGACGCGATGGCGTTGAAGAGGGCCGCGAGGCCCAGGCTCCGCGTCGCGGTGCGCGCGTCCGGGATGTCCCGCAGGTTGAGCCACAGCAGGGCCAGCAGCAGCCAGTGCGCGCACAGCGTGGGGTGGCCGAAGCGCGCCGCCATCACCGGCGACAGCGCCAGCAGCGTGCCGCCCAGCACCATGGGCACCGGGCGCGGGGACACCGTCTCCACCAGCCGCGCGCCGAAGTACCCCATCAGCGCGTAGCACAGGGCCAGCCACGGTCCGGTGTACTGGAAGTCCACGGGCAACAGCGGCGACAGGGGCTTGAAGAGCAGCGCCAGCCACGGGTTGCCGTCCGTGAGCGCCACCGACGAGCCATACGGGTAGAAGTGGTTGGGCGCCGCGCCCAGGGGCAGCGTCCAGTCCGCGTTGCGGAAGAAGAGCCAGCCGAAGATGTGCGCGGCCCAGTCCTCGCGCATCATCCAGTCGATGCGCGTGGGCGGCAGCACCGGCCCGCCGCCCAGCCACAGGAACCAGCCCAGCCCGCCGAGCACCGCCAGCGCTCGCGCCACGACGAGGGCCCGGTGGGACGTGGAAGAAGAGGGCGGGGGACTCAGGGAGGGTACGGACTCGCTCAAGGCGCGGCGACTGTAGGCGCCCGCTTCCGTGCCCCGCAACCGCCTGCTTCCCTGGCGGGTCTCAACGGGGGCAGTAGCGCGCGTAGCGCAGGCCGCGCGTCGTCTCCAGCGCGCCGCCGTCTGGCGGGTAGTGGTAGTGCACGTAGGAGAAGCCCACCTGGAGCCGGTCCTGGGCGTCCAGCTGCACCGCGGAGGAAGCAGGGAACGCATTCCCGCCGTCCAGCGTCTCCACGGTGAGCGGCAGCGTTCCGCCGGCGGCTCTCGTGCCGTCCAGCACCTTCACGACCAACTGGCTGGTGCTCCCGCTGGAGTCCGCGTTCGCGTCCGCATCATCCAGAAGGGCATGGCGGAGGGTCGGGTAGGCGGTGCTTCGCGACAGCGCGGGACCCCGGCTCAGGAAGGCCCCGAGTCCGTACGACGTCCAGCCGCTGGCCTCCTTCGTCCACAGCCACGCCCCCTGGGTGCTGGAGCCCACCACGGAGGGGCGTCCATCCGAGTCCACCTCGAGCGCGATGCGGTAGCGCGGTGAACTCAAGGGAATCCGCCAGTCCAGCGGCTCGGCGAGCCACGCCCCTGACGTGTTGCTCGCGTACACGACCTGGGACTTCCCCATGTCGTCCATGCGCACGAACACGATGTGGACGTACCCGGCGGCATCCACGGCGATCCGCTCACGGTCGCCCTTGGCGCCCACCGCCTCCAGTGGCGCCATGTCCCAGCTCCCCGTGCTGGAACGGGTGCCGTGCAGATAGCCCACCTGGGGGTAGGGCCGGCCGATGAGCAGGTGGGGCGCGTCCTGGGCGTCGAGGGTGATGGCCGCCGCCCAGCCCTCTCTCAGCACCTGGGACCGCCAGACGCCGCCGGTGTCGTGTGCGTAGCCGACGTTGTTGCCCTGCTGGAACAGCACGTGGTGCGTGCCGTCCGTGGCCACGGCCATGTGCACGTCATAGGCGGTCCACACGCTCTCCACGCGCACCGGGACATCGCCCGGCCGGGTGGTGCCCACGTGGAGGCGGGAGTTCTTCGAATAGGCGTAGTGGCCCACGCCCTGCGCGTCGAAGACGAACGCGGCGATGATGATGTCGATTCCCTCGTCCAGCACCCGGGTCGTCCAGCCTGGGACGGCGCCGCACTCGCCGCCATCCGTGCCCGAGTCGGGGAGCGCGCCGCCATCGCCCCCGTCCGGGTCGTCCTCCTCCCCGGCGTCGGGGCGGGTCACCACGAGCTGCACGCAGGTGCCGGAGGCGCTCCGGGTCACCTGGCCCTGCCCGGACTTGGAGACCCCATTCGTGCAGATGGGGTCGCAGCCGGCCAGCAGCACGGTGGCCACGGCGGCGCTCGACAGCGCGGTGTGCACGAAGAATGAACGGGACACGGAAGGACCGTCAGGGCTCGAGGTTGGCGCGGTGGGCGCGGACAGCGGCGCACCCACGCACGGACACGGCCGGGCCCGACGGCCCGCGTCCGCTAGCGCCTCAGTGAGATTTCCAGGCCGTACTGCCCGTCCATGACGGTCTTGCCATTGGCGGTGACGCGATCCACGCCCACCTGGGCTGAAAGTCGCAGCGGCATTCCCGCGAACCGCCCCGTCACGCCCGCGGCCACGTGGCCGGTGAGCATCGCGGGGTCCGCCTGGCGGAAGCCCGGCGCCGTGAGGCCCAGGAGCCCCCAGCCCAGCCCCACCTCCGCGAACAGCGGCGTGTTCGCGGGACGCTCCAACCCCACCAGCCCCTCCACCGTGAAGCGGTGCAGCCGGATGCCGTCCTGGGCCGCGAGCGGCGTCACGCCATACGCCCCGCGCACGCCGTAGTAGAGCAGGTCCATGGAGGACGGCGTGCGCCACGACAGGCTGGGCCCGGCGGAGAACTTCGCCAGCCCCAACGGCGAGCGACCCGCGCCCAGGCCCAGCTCCAACCGCGACGTCCAGTCGGACGGAGACGCCACGGCCAGCGGGGAGCGCGCCCCGCCAATGACGGACGGCTGGAAGGGATTGCTGAAGTCCACCGGCACCAGCCCCACGGCGGCGACGTACTCGTCGTAGAACGACCGGTCCAGCGGAACGGCGAACAGGCCCCGGCGGAGCGCCTCCTCCGCGGGACCTCGCTCTTGCAACTCGCGCGGGCGCAACTCCGGCGTGCCCGAGGACAGCTGCGCCAGCGTGACGCGCGCCTCCGCGTTCGGCGCGCGCACCCAGTACACGTCGCGCGGCGGCAGCAGGATTTGCGTCCACTGCTGCGGCGAGCGCCGCACGTCCACCAGCCGCTGGCCGTCCGCGTCCTCCACGGAGAGGCGCGCGTACTCGAAGCCCGCGGGGAAGGTGACGCGAGGCCCTTCGGGCGCGGGGCCCACCAGCGGGCGGCGGGGCTCCGCGGTGGGCGCGAAGGCGTTGACGGACAGGCGCGCGGGCATGCCCTTCACGCCATGCAGCGAGGCGGCCACGAACGCGGCCAGCTCGCTGTACTCCACCTGTCCGTCGCCGTTGATGTCCGCGCCGCCCAGGAGGCCGGAGCGGGCCACGTGGCTGAAGACGCCCGCGCGGATGCGGGACCACTCGTGCGTCTCGCCGTCCTCGCTCTCCGCGAAGAGGGCGCCCACGTGGGGACGCGACGCCAGTTGCTCGCGCGCGAGCACTCCGCGCAGCTCCGCCAGCACCGCCGCGTCCGGCGTCCCGCCTCGGCTGCCCACCACGCCGGAGGCGCGGCACGCATCCGCGATGACGTGCACGTAGTCCGCGCCCAGCGGATCCACGACCTCCGAATAGAGGCTGCTCCGGTCCAGGCGCGCATCGGCGAGCGTGAAGTAGGCGCGGCCCGCGTCGTCCGTGTTGCCGTGGCCCACGTAGACGATGAGCACGTCCGTCTGGCGTCCCGTCGCGCGGTCCGCGAGCGTCGCCGCCTGCAGCCGCTTCACGGCCTGCTCCACCGCGGCGCGCGTGGGGACCTGCGCGGACTTCAGCACCAGGCTGCCGCCCTTGCGCGTGGGCTCGTCCGGGTCGACGAGCAGCGTGGTCTCCACGCCCAGCCGCTTGAGCGTCTCCGCCCACAGCACGCCGTCGTCATCCGCGTAGCGCAGCGGCGCGAGCGCCGGGTCGTCACTGCCGTTGTGGGCGATGACGAGCGCGCGCCGCACGGTGTCCGCGAATGCCTCCGGCGCCGCCATCAGCAGCACTGCCCCCAGGAGGACTTCCAGCTTCTTCATGGAGAATCCTTTACCCGGACCTCCTGCCTGAGCACCACCACCCCCGCTGTCGTCCCGCTGCGCAGGGCTGACAGGGTTGCGTCCGGGTGCTCTGAGAACGTGGCGGTGACCTCCGCCATATCGGAGCCCGCGGGCAGCGCGACCGTCAGCTCCAGGGGGCGCTCCTCGCCGGCCTTGCCGCTGAGCGGGAAGGGGCCGTTGACCTCTTCGTGGCCGCCGGCGCGCACGCGCACCGCGACGTGGGTGTAGGGCGGACGGGCACCCGCCGCGAAGGCCAGCGTGGCGCCCGGGGTGCACGCGGCCCCAGCGCGCAGCTCGTGCAGCGACTGGCCGGGCTTCGCGCAGAAGACGCGCAGGACGGCCTGGGCCACCGGAGCAGAGGGTGGAGCCGGGTCATGCACGGCCCCCCGGACGCTGAACTCGGGTTCGGTGGGCTCGATGGAGGCGGTGGGGCCGAAGGACGAGGGGGTCACCATCACCGCGAGGAACAGGGCCGCCAGCGTGGCGCCGAGCACCGCGAGGGTGGGCCACCGCGCGGGGGCGGCGTCCGGGGGCGAGGCGGCGTTGAGGGCGGCTTCGAGTCCCGCGGCGGTGAGGGTCTCCAGCTCCGTGGAGGTGGGGGCGTCCGTCTGGCCGGACTCGAGGACGCGGTGGGCGCGGGCCCACTTGTCGTAGCGGGCGCCGCAGCGGGCGCAGGCGTGGGCGTGACGTAGGAGCCGCGAGGATTCGGGGGCGGACAGCTCCCCCAGGGACCAGCGCGTCAGTCCCGCGTCCACATGTCGCTCGTACCACTTCATGGGAGGCTCCCGAATGGGATGGCGTACAGCAGGGCCAGGGTGGCGAGCAGGGCGCCCCATTGCAGGCGTCCCGGGACGGTGTCGCTGTCCAGCCAGCCCGAGTCCTTCAGGTGTTCGGTGAACTGCAACCGCAGGCGGCGTTCGCGCACCCGCACCTCGCCGCGGGTGAGCTTCAGCTGGTCGGCGGCGGACTCCTGGGACAGGCCGTCCATGAAGCGCAGCTGGGCCAGGGCGCGCCCTTCGGCGGGCAGGGCCTCCAGGAAGCGGCGCACGATGGAGCGGACCTCTGCGCCCAGGGCCTCTTCTTCCGGGCTCTTGCTCTCGGTGGGGGCATGGGTGAGCTCCGGAGCGTCATCCAGGGGGATGGCCTCCCGGGCCACGCGGCCGGAGGCGCGCATCAGGTCGATGGCGGTGGAGCGCGCGACGGTGAGGAGGAAGCCCAGGTAGGGGCGCACGCCGTCGTAGGCCTGGCGCATGTGGGGGCGGAAGGCCCGAACGAAGGTCTCTTGATGGGCGGCGTCCAGGTCCAGCGGCGTGAGCGCGATGGAGCGGGTGCCGGTCTCCGAGTGGACGGAGAAGCGCCGGGACAGGTAGCGCAGCACTTCGGGTGAATAGGTGCGGTAGACCTGGGTGAGCACGGCGGTGTCACCCCGGCGGAAGGCCTCCAAGACTGACCGCTCGGTTCCTGGCAGCACGCGGAATGCTCCGTCTCATGGAGGCGCCCGGCCGGGCCCCTTCTGGAAATGAGATACGAAATGACCCCGAAATCCGGGTCGTCCCCACACGCACGGCGCGCGTTTTATTGAGCCCGGGCGTTGGCCTCCGGAGCCAAAGGCCGCAGGTTCGAATCCTGCATCGCGCGCTGTCCCAAGTAGTTGATGGGACTAAGGAAAGTGGCACCCGGGAGGGGAAGTTCTCTCCCCTCCCGGGCAGCCCTTCCACCCAGTTCCCACCCAATTCTGGTGAGTCGGAGGCTGAGTCCGAGCCTCCTCGGCTGCCCCTGGTTCCGGGAACCGACGCCGTCACGGCTCTCCGGCTGCGGGTTCCGCTGGTCCCTGGCTGCGCTGTTTGTCGCGCCAGCACCCTGGGCGGTCAGCCCCCCATGGCCTGCTGGCGGCACGCGCTCGCTGTCGCGGTCGCGGAGTTGGAGGCGCTGAAGGTCACCGTCTCGACCGTGAGTCTCCCGTCCACGGGGACGGATGCCAAGGTCCGGCGCGGCACGAAGGGCGGTGGCCGATGAGCCACCCCTTCGACGTGGGCTCGTGCTCCGAGCAGGGCCGCCGGGACTACCAGCAGGACGCCGTGAGCCACACCCAGGGCCCGGCCGGGCTCGTCGCCGCCGTGGCGGACGGCCTGGGCAGCTACGAGGGCAGCGACAAGGCCGCCCAGGTCGCGGTGCGGACGGTGCTGGGGTACCCGTACCTGAGCGAGGCTGCTGCCTTTGATGGCTCGCTCAAGCGCGGTCTGGAGTCCGCCGTCGCGTACGCCCACCGCGCCGTCCAACACGAGCAGCGCGTCGGCAGGCACTCGGGGCTCACGACGCTGGCCCTGCTGGTGGTGGCGGGCGGGCGCGCTGCCGTGGCGCACGTGGGCGACAGCCGCGTGTACCGGCTGCGCGCGGGCACGCTGGAGCAACTCACCGAGGACCACCGCGACAGTCGGCACGTCCTGTCGCGGTGCCTGGGCAGCCTGCGCGGCACCGACTGCACGCCGGACGTGTTGGAGACGGACGTGCGGCCCGGGGACGTGTGGCTACTGTCCACGGACGGCGTGCACGAGTCGCTGACGCCGGAGCAGCTCGCCGCCGTGCTGACGGACGGCGCCGATGCCCAGGTGGCCGCCCAGGCCCTGGTGGAGTCCGCGCTCGCCGCCGGCAGCCGTGACAACTGCACCGCCCTGGTGGTGCACGTGCCCGGGGACGCCCCGGAGACGGTGCGAGGTTCCGCGTGAGCGCGCCCCGGACCCACTCCGCCGCCGTCGTCCGAGTGGCCCTGCGCAGCGGCACGGGACACCGCGTCTCCATCAGCGACCCTACCGGCGTCGTCGTCAGCGTCTGGGACGCGGACGCGCGGAAGGCCTGGGCGCGGGCCGATGACCTGGACCGCGCCCGCCGCGGGCGCACCGCCAACTGCCCCACCGTCGTCACCCGGAGGCCCACGCGATGAGCGCCCTCGTTCAGGTGGCCCTGGTGGGTTGCGGCAAGGCGAAGCTGAAGCACCGCGCCCCTGCGCGAGACCTCTACACGGGGAGCCTCTTCCGCGCGCACCTCGCGGAGGCGGCGGCCAACTCGTCCCACGTCTACGTGCTGTCGGCCCTCCATGGGTTGCTCCCGCTGGACGAGGAGGTGGCGCCCTACGACGTCACCCTCCGGGGGATGCCTCGCGAGGCGCGTGGCGCCTGGGGTCGGCAGGTGGTGGACGCGCTCGAGCGCCTCTACCCGGCAGGTGCCGTTGAGCTCCTCGTCTACGCGGGCCGGACGTACGCGGAGCCTCTCCAGGACGCGCTCGCCGCTGCCCCGCGTGAGGCGTGGACGCTCGTGGAGCCGCTCAAGGGCGCCACCCAGGGCGCGCGTCTGCGCATCCTCGCGGAGGCGAGCCGGATGCGCGCCGCGGCGCGGGCTCCCCTTCGGGTGCCGGCACTGGAGGTTGAACAGCCATCCGGCCGGCGCCTCTACCTTTTCGCGGTGGACGGCAAGCAGGTGCCCTCCTTCGCCACCGTCTCGCGCGTGAAGCGCACCGACGGCGTCCTGGAGGGATACCAGCGCCCCGAGGTGCGCGCCCACGTGGACGCCATCCGCGAGTACATGGAGAGCGCGGGGGCCCTGGTGCCCAACGCGGTGGTGCTCGCTTTCGACGCGCGCGTGCGCTTCGAGGCACTCCCGGGAGCGCAGGAGGGATCGCGCCACGGGCACCTCGTCATCCCGCGCGCCACCGCGCCGGACGCGCCTGACGCCCCAGGATTCATCGTGGACGGGCAGCAGCGCCTGGCCGCCGTGCGTGACGCGGCGGTGACGGCCTTCCAGCTGGCCTGCACCGGCTTCGTCGCGGAGACGGTCGGCCAGCAGGCCGAGCAGTTCATCCTGGTCAACTCCACGAAGCCCCTGCCCAAGGGGCTCATCCACGAGCTGCTGCCCAGCACGACGGCGGCGCTTCCCGTGGCGTTGGAGCGCAAGCGCCTGCCGGCGCAGCTCCTCGCCCGCCTCAACCTGGACGAGGGCAGCAGCCTGCGCGGCCTCGTCATTACCCAGACGTGCCCGCGCGCCACCGGGAGGGCCGGGGGGAAGCTCTTCTCAGCCGTCATCAAGGACACGTCCCTCCTGTGCGCGTTGGAGGACAGCCTGGAGAACGGCACCCTCTTCGACCTGGCGCGCGGGGGCGTTGGCGTGGACGCCATGGTGGCGCGCGTGTCCGCGTGGTGGGCCGCCGTCGCCAGCACCTGGCCGGACGCCTGGGCCCGGCAGCCCAAGGAGTCGCGCCTGTCGCATGGGGCGGGCGTGCGCGCCCTGTCGCTCCTCATGGACGCCGCCTGCCACTTCCTCGCGCAGGAGGGCAACGCCACGCCCACGCAGGCCGACTTCGAGCGCGAGCTCGCGCTGGTGCAGGACGCCTGCGCCTGGACGTCCGGCGCCTGGGCATTCCCCACCGGCAGCCGGCGGTGGAACGACCTGCAGAACACCCCCAAGGAGGTGGCCCTCCTCGCGCAGCACCTGGGCGCCCTCTACCGCGAGCGCCGCGCGGCGAAACCCCACCGGCGCACCCGAAAGGCTGGTGCCGCATGAGCTGCCGTCCCCCTCCCGAGAATGGCCCCTCCGGGGGCGCCCCCACGCAGCGCCAGCAGGAGGTGCTGGCCTACGTCCACGCTTACAGGGAGGCTCACGAGCGCGCGCCCACGGCGCGTGAGCTGTGCGAGCGCTTCGGCTGGACCTCGACGAACGCTGCGCACGACTACTTCGGCCGCCTGGAGCAGCTCAGGCTCCTGACGCGCGAGGCGAAGGTCGCGCGCTCGTTGCGCCTCACCCCGTCCGGCAAGAGCGTGGCGCGGGCATACCTCTCCGAGCACCCCGGGGTGCTCCATGGGTAGCCTGCTGCCCACGGCTGAGGAGCGCCGCGAGCAGGTGCGCTTGCTGGTGCGCACGTGCCCGAGGCGCGAGCGCGGCCTGCTGCGCCTGCGGCTGTACCGCGAGACGCCCACGTCGCCGGAGGACGCTGGGCACGGCGGGCTCAAGGCCCGGTGCGCGGTGTGCTGGACGTTGCGCCCGCGCCACCTGCAGCTCGGCGAGGTGAAGGAGCGCCCGGTGGCCACCTGCCGGCATCCTGCCTGCGAGCGGCTGTGGCGCACGGCGAAGAAGCGGGAGCAGCCCTTCCACGAGCGCGCGAAGGCGGTGCTGCTGGCCACCTTCGCGGCGGGCCCCGAGGTGCGCCATGCGTGACGGGCTCTTCGTTGCGCTCCACCTCGTGGCAGGCCTCGCCAACCTGGTGTCGGCCGCGTCGCTACTCCTGGGGCTTCGCTCGCTCCGCCGTCGCATGCGTCCCCCCAACACTGGCCGGCCTGTGCTGCGCGTGCTGCCCGGTGGCCTCTCCACGCAGCGCGAGGAGGCGAAGCGCCATGGCTGAGACGGCCATCGAATGGACGGACGTCGTGTGGAACCCGACGCGGGGCTGCTCCCGCGTCTCCCCAGGCTGCGGTGCCGGCACTCCCGGCGCGCGCAAGGGCGGCTGCTACGCGGAGCGCATGGCCATCCGGCTGTCGGGGCCGGGGCAGGCCTACGAGGGGCTCGTGAAGAGCACCCCTGCGGGCCCTCGGTGGACGGGCAAGGTGGTGCTCGACGCGGAGAAGCTGCTGGAGCCGCTCCACTGGCGGAAGCCCCGGCGCGTCTTCGTCAACAGCATGAGCGACCTCTTCCACGAGTCGCTCACGGTGAAGGACATCGCGAAGGTGTTCGCGGTGATGGCGCTCGCGCGGCGGCACACCTTCCAGGTGCTGACGAAGCGCGCGGAAGTCATGGCGCGCACCGTGGGCAGCGAGGACTTCCGGGGCCAGGTGCTGTCCATCGCAGCCATGGAGGCGACGCGGCGCGGGCTCAACCTGGAGCCGGACGAGCTGCGTTGGCCGCTGCCCAACGTGTGGCTGGGCGTGTCGGTGGAGGACCAGCAGCGCGCGGACGAGCGCATCCCGGAGTTGCTGCGCACTCCCTCGGCGGTGCGGTGGCTCTCGTGCGAGCCGCTGCTCGGGCCGGTGAACCTGTCGCAGTGGTTGGAGCGCATCGACCACTGCAGCTCTTGCGGCGCCGAGAACGCTCCGCAGGGGCCGGACCGCTGCCCGGAATGCGCTCACGAAGGCACCTTGGTTTCCACATGGGGAGCGAGGCAGGCAGAGAGCTACCGCTCGGGGGCGCGCTACGAGGATGGCGGCCCGGGCCCGGAGGATGACGGGCCGCAGTTGCACTGGGTCGTTGGCGGTGGCGAGTCAGGCCCAGGCGCCCGGCCCATGCACCCTGTCTGGGCGCGACGCCTGCGCGACCAGTGCGTGAGCGCGGGCGTGTGCTTCTTCTTCAAGCAGTGGGGAGCGTGGAAGCCCTACTGCACGATGACGGAGCAGGAGGCGGACGCGCTCTACGAGCCGGTGCCGGAAGGCATGCCGGAGGACAGCACGCGCCGCTGCCGCGTGCCGGAGGTGACCTTCCCCACGGAGCCGCTGCCTGTGGGCGGTGAGGTCCACACGCTCTTCGCCCTCGGGAAGAAGGCTGCTGGGCGCGTCCTCGATGGCCGCACCTGGGACGAGATGCCGGAGGTGGCCCGTGCGTGAAGGCCCCATCTCCTTCACGGTGCCGCTGGTCCGCGAAGTCATGGCAGGCCGGAAGACAGTCACGCGACGCCTCATCAAGCCCCAGCCCACCATCGACCTGATGGGGAACCTGTGCTGGAAGGCCGGTTGCTACGGGCAGACGCCCGAGGGCCGTCCTCAGGTGCGCTCCCTGGCGCTCCTGAGCCCCTACGGGAAAGCTGGGGATCGGCTCTGGGTGCGCGAGCGCGCCCGAGTGGCGCTTCACGGGCGTCCTGGCCACGTGCGTCTCTTTTACGAGGTCGACGGGGCGACGGCGATGGTGCTCTGGCCCGACCGGCTCAAGCCCGCGCACGTGGGCCGGTGCGTCCCCAACGGCGTCCACCGCGAGGGGGCGCGCATCTTCCTCGACGTGGTGAGCGTGCACGCGGAGCGCCTGCACGACATCACCGAGGAGGACGCGTGGGCCGAGGGCGTGGAGCGCCACCCGGAGGCGTGCGGCTGGCTCAACTACGAGCCCTCGCCCTCCTTCGAGGAGGTCTCGTACCACGTGACGGCGCGCGAGTCGTTCACGTCGCTCTGGCGCTCCATCAACGGCGCCGAGTCCTGGGACGCCAACCCGTGGGTGTGGCGCGTGGAGTTCCGCCGAGTGGAGGGCTCGCGATGAGCCCCCGCTACCTGGATGCCGGCGCCGAGCTGAGCGAGTGCGGCCTGTACCGGTACCGCCTCTGGCGCCGCTGGTCCGCGCAGGAGGATGCGCCGCGCGTCCTCTTCGTCATGTTGAACCCGTCCGTCGCCGACGGGCAGCAGGACGACCCGACGCTGCGCCGCTGCGTGGCCTTCGCGCAGGCCTGGGGCTACGGGGCGCTCACGCTCTGCAACCTCTTCGCCTTTCGGGCCACGGACCCGGCGGACCTGATGCCCGCGAAGGACGCGGTGGGCCCGCTCAACGACGCGGCCCTTGAGTCCGCCGCATGCGAGGCCTCTCTCGTCGTCGGGGCATGGGGCGCCCACCGCCTGGTGCCTCAGCGCGCGCCCGCAGTGCTGGCCCTGCTGCGCCGGCACCACCCGGTGCACGCGCTCGCGCTCACTGGCGCGGGCGAGCCTCGGCACCCGCTGTACCTCGCTGGGCACCTGCGGCCGCAGCTCTACCGGGAGGCGCTGACGTGAGCCCCGCGCGCCTCCTCCTGGCCGGCGCCGTCACCGGCTACCTCTTCGCCCGCGCGGAGCCGCGCGTGGGCGCCTCCTTCTTCTCGTTCCTCTCCCTGTTCGCGGCGCTCGGCGCCGTTGCTGTCGTCTGGAGCCGTCCATGAGCTGCATCCAGGAACACGAGTTCACCGTCGGATACCTCTTCTGCGGCGCGGGCGTCGGCGCGTACGGCGCGGACTGCGCCCAGGTGGAGATGGACGGCCACCGCGCCACGGTCCGCAACGTGGGTGGCATCGACTTCGAGCAGGAGCGCTGCGACACGTTCACGAAGCTGACGGGCGCGAAGTCGCTCTGCGCGGACATCGGCCGCATGCGTCCGCGCGAGCTGCGTGCCTTCTTCGGAGAGAGGGCGCCCTACTTCATGAAGTGGTCGCCCCCGTGCAAGGGCGCCTCCCGGCTCACCTCCAAGGAGCGCGCGGCGACGAAGAAGTACCAGGACATGAACCGGCTCGCGGTGAAGGCCGCGCGCAAGGTACTGGCGGCGTGGCAGGGCGATGAGCGGCCCGTCATGGTCGTCATTGAGAACGTGCCGGCATACCGGCACCGGTGCCCGGAGAACCTCGCGGAGGTGCTGCGCCTGGGCCGTCGCGCGGGCTACGAGGTGTCTGTCGTCGAGCACGACCTGGGCGAGGAGGCGGGACTGGCCCAGCGCCGCCAGCGCCTCACCATCTGCTGGCGCGACGCGAAGCGCTGCCCGGTGCCGGTGGCAATGCCCAGCAAGAAGCGCCTGCGTGGCGTGGGCGAGGTGCTCGGGCCGCTGCCCTTCCCGGATGACCCGCGCGCGGGGAAGCACCACCGCCTGCCCAAGATTGAATGGCTGAACGCAGTGCGCCTGGCGCTGGTGCCGCCGGGCGGGGACTGGCGGGACCTGCCGCCGCGCGGGGGCGTGGTGGCGTGGCTGGAGGCGCGCGGGCTGTGGCCGGCCGGCGTGGATACGGGCCCCTTCCGCGACTTGGTGGAGGAGCAGCTCGGCACGCCGGTGCGGCAGGGCCAGCGGCGGCGCGAGGTGCACCGTAGGCACCCGGTGCAGGGCTGGGCGGAGCCGGCGCCTACGGTGGCCGGGCCCGGGGGGGCAGGCCTGTGCGCCGTGGAGGACCCGCGCGGGCTGGAGTCCCTGGCCTACGGGAAGGACGGGCGCTTCACCAACCAGTACCGCGTGGGCGACTGGGACTCGGCCGCCACCTGCGTCACAGGCGTGACGTCGATGACGGCAGGCATGCCGTCGGCCGCTGACCCTCGTTCCCTGGACGCGCTCGGTCTCGGGCACGCCCCGCGGCGCGGCGCGGAAGGCGTGACGGCATGGGACGCCCCGGCGCCCACGGTGCGCGGCGTTGCCCGGCACGACAACGGCGGCGCGGCCGTGGCTGACCCGCGCGCGCTGGAGGGGGTGGCCCTCACGCATGCCCGCGGCGAGCGCTTCGCGGACCAGTACCGAGTGCAGGATTGGCTCGCTCCGGGCAAGACGGTGACGGGCGCCACCGACGTCCAGGCCGGTGCGCCTGTGGTGGCTGACGCCCGCCCACTCGACGCGCTGGCGCTGCGCGCGGACGGCCGCGCGGGGACCTGCGGCGTCATCGCGTGGGAGAAGCCCGCGCCCACCGTCATCGGCATGCCCTACGTCTCCGGCGGGAGCAGCCCGGTCTCGGTGGCGGATCCGCGCCTGGACGGCATCGCCATGGGGACGGACAACCCGCTGCGCCACCGGAACAAGTACGCGGTGACGGGGTGGGGTAGCCCGTCGGGCACGGTGACGGCCGCCTCGCGCCCGGGCAGCGGCGCCCCTTCGGTGGCGGACCAACGCGTCCTTGAGCTTGTCGGGCTGGGCCAGACGGCCACGGGCGCGGGCACCTACGCAGGCCGCCCCGGACTCTTCGGCGTCCTGAACGAGCGCGACCCAGCGCCTACTGTCTCCGGCTCCGCGACAGTGAGCAGCAGCAACACGCCGGCCGCGCTCGCGGACTCGCGCGCGGCCGTCGCGCTCGATGCGCTGGGGGTAGGGCCCACTTGCCGCAACGGCTTCTACGGCGTCCTGGAGTGGGACTCTCCGGCGCGCACCGTGACGGGCAGCCTCCAGGTGGACAACGGCTCCGCGGCCATCGCGGACCCGCGTCCCGCGCCCCGGCTCGTCATCAGCATCCACCTGGCGCTGGCGCTGCTCGCCGAGGGCTGGGAGCCGCCCAAGGGCGCGCTGGCCCCGGCCATCCTCTCCCCGCTGTCGGGCTGCTGGCACCGGCCGCTCACGACGCTCGATCTGGCCGTCCTCCAGGGCCTGCCGCCGGTGGTGGACGGGCAGCCGCTGGAGTTCGTCTCCTCCAGCGATGCTCGCGTGCGGAGCATGGTGGGCGACGGCATCCCCGCGGGCGGCGCCCTCGTCTGGCAGGAGGAGCAGCTCCTCGCCGCGCTGAAGTCGAAGCTGGGCCACGGCTGGTCGCTGGTGAGTGACTTCTGGTTCCGCCCGGGCTTCGAGGGGTACGCGGCGTGAACGCGCCCACGCCCGCCATGACGGCGCTGGAGCAGGCCCGCGCCCTCGTCACCCGCCACCGCTTCCGCTGCGCCGGGGAGGCCCTCCTGCAGGAGGCGCTCGCCCAGGTGCTGAAGGAGGCGGGGATCCCCTTCCAGCGCGAGGTGCGGCTGGGAGAGGCGGGCCGCATCGACTTCCTGCTGACGGAGGCCCGCGTGGGCCTCGAGGTGAAGGTGGACGGGGGCCTGTCCGAGGTCACCCGCCAGCTGCTGCACTACGCGGAGCGGGAGGACATCCACGCCCTCCTTCTCGTCACCACCCGCTCTCGCCACGACAGCTTGCCGGCCCTCATGCAGGGCAAGCCCGTGCGCGTCGCCGTGTTGAAGGGAGGCCTGCTGTGAAGACGTACGGGACGGTACGCCTGGAGGCGCGGAAGCTGGGCAGCCGCAGCGGTGAGCGGCCCGCGTGGGTGGTGCAGGCGGAGCCCCACGTCGCCGTGCGCCTGAAGCGCGTCTTCGACCGCATCAACAAGGGAGACGTCGGCGAAGTCCTCCTGGCCGCCACCGCGGAGACAGCGCGCGAGCTGGAGTGGTTCCTGGAGCGCTACCCCATGGAGGTGGTGGGGAAGGAGGCCCAGGCCTTCCTCCGGCGCGGTGCGCGCGAGCACGCCCGGCGTGAAGCGCAGGTGGCGGAGTTGCTGGCCGCCGAGTACCAGGCGCCCGACTTCGCGATGAATGTCCCGCCCCGCGAGTACCAGCGGAAGGCGGCGGACATGTGGCTGCGCCTGCAGCGTCTACTGCTGGCGGATGACGTGGGCCTGGGGAAGACGGCCTCCGCGCTGACGGGCTTCACTGACACGCGCACGCTGCCCGCCGTGGTGGTGACGCTGACGCACCTGCCCCGGCAGTGGCAGCGTGAGCTGGCACGCTTCCTCCCGCGTCTGCGCGTGCACGTGGCGAAGCGCGCGACGCCGGAGGACGTCACCCGCGGGCGCGGCGGGCGGAAGCTGCCCTGGCCCGACGTCCTCATTCTCAACTACCACAAGCTGTCGGGCTGGGCGGACACGCTGGCCAACGCGGGTGTGCGCTCCATCGTCTTTGACGAGTGCCAGGAGCTGCGGCGTGGACCCGAGTCGGACAAGTACCGGGCCGCCCACTACCTGGCGGAGCGCACGCCCTTCGTCATCGGCCTGTCCGCCACCCCCATCTACAACTACGGCGGGGAGATGTTTCACGTCCTCGACGCCCTCAAGCCCGGGGTGCTGGGGACGCGCGAGGAGTTCAGCCGGGAGTGGTGCACCGGCGTGGACGAGAAGCTCAACTTCAAGGACCCGCGCGCCTTCGGCACGTACCTGCGAGACGCGGGACTCATGCTGCGCCGCACGCGGCAGGACGTCGGGCGGGAGCTGCCGTCCCTCTCACGCGACGTGCACACCGTGGAGTCGGACACGCGGGTGCTCGACGAGGTGCAGGACAAGGCCGCGGAGCTCGCCCGCATCATCCTCGCTCAGGGCGGGGTGAAGCCCGAGGAGCGGCTCCACGCGTCTGGGGAGCTGTCCTGGCGCCTGCGGCAGGCCACGGGCATCGCGAAGGCGCCCTTCGTCGCGGAGTTCGTCCGCATGCTGGTGGAGAACGGCGAGCGCGTGCTGCTCTACGGCTGGCACCACGAGGTGTACAGCATCTGGCGCGAGCGGCTCGCGGAGTACTCCCCGGCCATCTTCACCGGGCAGGAGAGCCCGGCGCAGAAGGAGGATCAGGCCCAGCGCTTCAAGTCGGGCCAGACGCCCATCCTCATCATGTCGCTGCGCGCGGGCGCGGGCCTCGACGGCCTCCAGCACTGCTGCCGCACGGTGGTGTTCGGCGAGTTGGACTGGAGCCCAGGCGTGCATGAGCAGGCGTGCGGCCGTGTCCACCGTGACGGCCAGCCGGACCCTGTCATGGCCTACTTCTTGGTGTCCGACTCCGGCTCGGACCCGGTGGTGGCGGACGTCCTCGGCATCAAGCGCAACCAGATGGAGGGCATCCGCGACCCACAGGCCAGCCTCATGGAGCGGCTGGAGACGGACGAGGGCCGCGTCCGGAAGCTGGCTGAGGCCTTCCTGAAGAATCGGAGGGCAGCATGAGCTCCTGCGACGCCCCCATGCGCGTCCCCATCTTCGGCGTCACTGCGCCCCAGCCGTGGGCCTGGGCCGTCCAGGTCCGCAACGCGCCGGCGCTCAACCTGCACCGGGCCCCGCCTGCGGACGTGCTGGGCGCCTACGTCGCGGTGTGCGCGGCGGCGGAGTACGTGTCAGAGCTCAAGGGCTGGATGGCATCCTGGAACGGCCCGGGCGTCAGCGCTCCGTCTGCGGATGAGCTGCCGACGTGCGCGGTGGTTGCGGTGGCGCGCGTCGCCACGGTGTCGCTGTGGCCGGACGGCGAGCGGCAGTCACGCTGGTACGTGGGCCCGGCGGGCCTGTGGCTGGAGGACGTGGTGTCGCTGCCGGAGCCCGTCGACTGCGAGCCCGGCCCGGCGGACACGCTGTGGGAGGTGCCCGCGCAGGTGCTGGCCCGCGTGCGCCTCGCTTTCGGCGCCGTCGTCGGGGAGGACAAGGCGCGCTGGGACGCCTACGAGGCCCTCGCGGCGCGCTCCGGAGGCCGTGAGCCCGCCAGCCTCCGTGACCGCGTCCTCCGAAAGTGCAGCTGCCGGCGGGCGATGACGAAGTGCCCTACGTGCCGGGCCTGGCGCTGCACCGCATCCGGGTGCCGGCCGCACAGCTGCGCCACGGGGGTGTCCCCTTGAGCCGCTGCAACCCTCAGCTCCGGCTGCTACCCGTGACGCTGGAGCAGGCCAATGCCTTCGTGAACGAGCACCATAGGCACCATGAGCCTGTGCCGGGCTGTCGCTGGCGCCACGGGCTCTGGGACCCGTCCCGGAACCGCCTGTGCGGCGTGGCCATCGTCGGCAACCCCGTCGCGCGCGAAATCGACGAGCGCCGCATCGTCGAGGTGAACCGCTGCTGCACCGACGGCACGCCGAACGCGTGCAGTCTCCTCTACAGCGCGGCGGCGCGCGTCGCGCAGGCGCTGGGGTACTACGCCATCATCACTTACACGCTCGACGCGGAGGACGGCGCTAGCCTCCGGGCGGCTGGCTGGTGGGGCGTGCGGGAAGCAGTGCGCGAAGAGTCCTGGAACCGGCCCTCACGCCCGCGCGGCGCGCTGTCGCTCGGGCCGAAGACGCGATGGGTGCGCTTCCTCTGTGACTACCCCGAGGCCCTGCCGGAACGGGATGAAGACGTTGAGCCGGAACCGCCACTCCTCGCGCTGATGGCTGGAGGTGCTCGGTGAGCCGCTGCCGCCTGCCCGCCGTGCGCTGCGAGCATTGCGGAGCCACGAGCCAGGGCGACGCCGGCACCTATGACGGCCGGCCGTCGCCCCATGCGCCGCGCGTCGCCTCGGAGTCCGTGCGCGAGGGCCACCCGGGCCCCTGGCCCAGCTGCCGCCACGGCGTCGCAGCGCTGGCCGATTGCTCGGACCGGCCCGTCCCGCCCGCCTGCTGTCCTCAGCTCACCCTGGACCCGACACCATGAGCACCTGCCCCACGCCGCCCGCTCGCCCACGTCGCCGGCCCATCCCTCCGCCGCCTCCAGAGATCGCCGAGGGT
>NZ_RAWQ01000154.1:0-27051 GCF_003668965.1 Corallococcus sp. AB030 | reverse complement strand
ACAGCCCGTGGACTGAGTGCCTGGCTGCCTCCCACCTGCCGCGGTCCCGGCCCCGGACCGTTTGTTCCGGTGCGGGAACCCGCGTGCTATGCCCGCCGTCTCACCGCGTGGAGCGCCTCTGACACCATGAAGCAGCCTGGGACATTCCGTCTGGCCCTTGGGGCCCTGGCGCTCGCGGCGCTCCTGCCGCTGACGGCGTCGGCGCAGGCCTTCGTGGGCGGGCGGCCTCCGGGTGGCAATGGCCTCAAGGTGGGCAACGGGCGACTGCACCCGACGCTGGAGCTGGAGACGCGGCTGGACAGCGGCGTGGGCTACTTCCGCGAAGCGGGCACCGGCCCCCTGTCCCCGGACCTGTCCGGAGAGCTGGCGCTGCACGTGCGCCCCGGGCTGATGCTGGACGTGCCGTCCCCCAAGCTGGCCGTCGCGCTGCGCGGCAACCTGGACTACGTGGCCTACACGGGCCTGCTCACGGCGGGCTCCGGCGCGGCGTCTCACCTGGAGGGCGCGGCGGACCTGGCGCTGCGGTTCAACCAGGAGAGCGAGCTGTCTTTTGAGGTCGGCGACGAGTTGACGCGCTCGGACCGCACGCGCACGGCGGCGCTGGGCGCGGGCATCCTCAGCCTCTTCAACGAGGCGCGCGTGAAGGCGCAGTGGAAGCCCGGCGGCGGCGCGTTGGAAGTCACCCCTGCGCTGGCGTACGCGATGGAGTTCTTCGAGCCCCTGGGCGGCATGACGCCCATCGGCTGCACCGACGCCGCGTGTGATCCGCTCGCCGCCAGCCAGTTCAACTACGGCAACCTGCGGCTGGGCGCGGAGGGCCGCTGGCGCTTCCTGCCCAAGACGGCGGTGGTGGTGGACACGGGCCTGCAGTACCGGGGCTACTTCAACGACACCACCACGCCCAGCGCGGCCATCCTGCACGCCATGGCGGGCGTGTCCGGACTGATCTCCCCGCGGATTACCCTGACGGCGAAGGCCGGCTGGAGCCAGAACCTGGGCTCGGGCGGCGGCGGCACCGTGGTGGGCCAGGTGGAGGGCACGTACCTCGTGGGCCCGTCGCTCACGGTGAAGGGCGGCTACCTGCGCGCCTTCCAACCGGTGGCCGCCTACGGCACCTTCCGCGACGACCGCGTCTACGCGGAAGGGCGCACCGTGATGGGCAGCCGGCTCGCGCTGCACGCCACGGGCGCGCTGGACTTCCTCTCCTTCGCGGGCGGCCGCGGCGACACGCTGGTGACGCTGGACCTGGGGCCCGAGTACCAAATCCGCCCGTGGCTGGTGGGCGCGGTGGGCTACATGCTGGGCACCCGCTCCTCGTCGCTGGGCGCCGCTGGCCTCAACTACACCCGCCACGAAGGCTACGCGCGGGTGTCCGTCTCCTACTGAGGCCTTCCGCGCCCATGCGTTCCTCGCGGCTCTGCTTCATCCTGCCGGTCCTCCTCGCGGTGCTGTCCGCATGCCACGCGGACACGCGCCCGCCGCCGCCTCCGCCCACGCCCGCATCGTCCGCGGAGGCCGCGGCGACGTCTGGCGGCAACCTGGGGCCCGGTGACGTGGTGGAGGTGCGCGTCTTCCAGGAGCCCGAGCACTCCGGCACCTGGCGCGTGTCGCCGGAAGGCACCATCGACTATCCGCTGTGCGGCAAGGTGTCGCTGTCCGGCCTCACCGCCAGCGCCGCGGCGGACGCGCTGCGAGACTGCCTGGCGCGCTACCTGCGCCGCCCGCAGGTGTCCGTGCTGGTGCGGGAGTACAACTCGCAGAAGATCTTCGTCTTCGGGGAAGTGCAGAAGCCCGGCACCTTCCCCGTCACCGGCGAGGTGTCCATCATCCAGGCGATTACGCTGGCCGGTGGCTTCACCAAGCTGGCGGCGAAGAACAACACGCTCGTCACGCGCGTGGTGGACGGGCAGGAGCGCAAGATTCGCGTGCCCGTGGAGGACATTGGCGTGGGCCGCGAGCGCAACTTCCTGCTCCAGGCCGGCGACATCGTCTTCGTGCCGGAGAGCTTCTTCTAGTCGCGCGACGTCCAGCCGATTTCATCCAGGAAGCGCTTCGCCTGGGTCATGAGCTGGGGCGCCAGGTTCGCGCCGCTCGCCAGCACATCGCCCTTGAGCACGTCGAAGGGGCGCCCGTCGATGTGCACGATGACGCCGCCGGCCTCCGCCACCAGCAGGCCGCCCGCGGCGATGTCCCAGGGCTTGAGGCCGAACTCGAAGTAGCCGTCGAAGCGGCCGGCCGCGACGTACGCCAGGTCAAGCGCGGCGCTGCCGGTGCGGCGCATGCCCTGCGCCAGGAGGATGAGCTGGCTGAAGAGGCCCACGGGCAGGTCCGGGCGCTCGCGCACGTCGTAGGGGAAGCCCGTGCACAAGAGCGCCCGCTCCAGCGTGGCCGTGGGGCTGGCCTTCAGGGGCACGCCGTTGAGCGTGGCGCCCTCCCCCTTCGCGGCGGAGAAGAGCTCGTCGCGCATGGGGTCGTAGACGGCGCCCGCCACGGTGCCTTCCGGGCCCTCCACCGCCACGCTCACGCAGAAGTGCGGCACCTGGTGCGAGTAGTTGGTGGTGCCGTCCAGCGGATCCACCACCCAGCGGAACGTGTCGCTGCCCTGCGTGGCGCCGCTCTCCTCCGCGAGGATGGCGTGGCGCGGGTAACGCTGCCGCAGGAAGTCCAGCAGCGCGGCCTCGGAGGCGCGGTCCGCGTCCGTCACGAGGTCGATGCCGCCCTTGAACTCGATGGTGCGGTGCTGCGGGAAGCGCTCGCGGAGGATGCGGCCGGCCATGCGGGCGCCCTCCTCCGCGGTGCGGCGCAGCGCGGAGGGCGTTTCCGGTTCGTGGGCCATGGCTGCGTTTCCCTCGGGTGCGCTCTAGGAGGCGGGCTCGGCGAGCAGCTGCTCGATTTCCGTCTGGAATTTCTGGAGGAACTCCTCGGCGAAGCCCTCGTGCACGTGGCGGACGACGCCCTTGCGATCAATGAGGAAGGTGGTGGGCATCAGCCGCACCTTCAGCAGGCGCTCGGACACCAGCGCGTTGGCGTCCAGGAGGATGGGCAGCTCCACCTTCGCCTCCTCCAGGAAGGGAGGAATGGCGCGCACGTCCTCGTCCACGTTGAGGGCGTAGGCCTTGAAGCCGCGCGAGCCGTACTCCTTCTGGAGCTGCGCGTACATGGGCAGCGCGTCCTTGCAGGGCTCGCACCACGTGGCCCACACGTCCAGGAGGACGACCTGCCCGCGGTCGCTCTTCAAGTCGTACGGGCTGTTGTCCGGGTAGCGCTTCACCTGGAAGACGAGCGGCTGGCCCGAGGCCCGGTTCGACTCCAGGGCGGAGCTGCTGGAGCGCGTTCCGTCACCGGTACGGTCCGTGAGCGCGGGCAACGGCGTGGGCGCCGCGGAGCAGCCCAGGGCGAACGCCAGGGCTCCCAGCGAGAGGAGGAATGGACGGCGCATGGCTCAGGTCCCCTTCCCCGCCCGGGACTTCAGGGCGGTGAGCAACTTGTCGATGAAGCCTCCGAAGGCGCCGTTGCTCATGACGAGCAGCACGTCACCGGACTTCGCCTCGGAAGCGACGCGGTCCACCAGCGTCTGCACGTCGGTGGCGCCGTCCGCGGCGATGCCCTGGCCCTTGAGCGCTTCGATGAGCTTGGGGACGTTGAGCTCCTCGCCCTCGGGCACCTTGTCGTGGCGCTCGGGCACCTTGAGGCTGGCGCGCGTGGCGCCGGGGAAGGCGTGCGCGTAGTCCTCCTGGTGGATGTTGCGGCGGCTGGTGTTGGAGCGCGGCTCGAAGATGGCCCACAGGCGCCGGTCCGGGTAGCGGTGGTGGATGGCGGCGATGGTCTCGCGCACGGCGGTGGGGTGGTGCGCGAAGTCGTCCACCACGAGCACGCCGTCCACCTCCGCGCGCACCTCCTGCCGGCGCTTCACGCCCTGGAAGGTGGACAGGCCCTGCTGGATTTCAGCGAAGGTGAGGCCCAGGCCGCGCGCGGCGGCGATGACCGCGAGCGCGTTCTCCACGTTGTGCGCGCCGGACATCGGCAGCGTCACGGTGCCCAGGTCCTGGCCCTTCTCCATGACGTTGAAGCGAGCGCCCTCGGGACCGAAGGAGAGGTTCTTCGGCGTGTAGTCCGCGTCCGCGCCTTCCTCCGCCACGTAGGTGCTGACGGGCGCGATGCCTTCACGCGCGATGCGCACGGCGTTCGGATACGCGGCGCAGACGACCAGGTGGCCGTCCTTCGGCACCAGGCGCACGAACTTCTGGAACGTGGCCTCGTAGTGGGGCAGGTCGCGGAAGATGTCCGCGTGGTCGAACTCCACGCTGGTGACGATGGCGGTGCGCGGGCGGTAGTGGAGGAACTTGGAGCCCTTGTCCCAGTAGGCGGTGTCGTACTCGTCGCCTTCGACGACGAAGTGCGGGCCCTTCCCCACGCGGTAGTTGCCCGCGTAGTTCTGGGTGACGCCGCCCACGAGGAAGCTGGGGTCCTTGCCCGCGGCCACCAGCACGTGGGCCATGAGCGAGGACGTCGTCGTCTTGCCATGCGTGCCGGCGACGACGACGGAGTGCGAGCGGTCCAGGAAGAGCGAGCCCAACGCCGCGGGGAAGGACATCTGCTTGAGGCCCCGCTCGCGCACGGCGGTGGCCTCCGGATTCACCCGGCGGATGACGTTGCCGATGATGACCAGGTCCGGCTTCGCCGCGTCCAGGTTGGCGGGCGAGTACGGGCTGCTGGCGGGGATGCCCCACGTGCGGAGCATGTCGCTCATGGGCGGGTAGACGTTCTCGTCGCTGCCGGTGACGTCGTAGCCGGCGGCCTTGAGCATGCCGGCGAAGGAGCCCATGCCCGTGCCGGCCACGCCCACCAGGTGGATGCGGCGCACGGACCGCGGGTCGAGTGTGTCGAGGACGTTGCCGTTGTCGTCAGCCATGCTGCGGTTTCCTCAGGGGAGGACGTGAAGGTCGAGCGCCTCCACGACGAGCTCGTGGAAGGCGGGGCGGAAGTCGCGGATGCGCAGGTCCTGACGGCCCTGGGCCACGCGGTTGGTGATGAGCGCGACGACGAGCGACCGCCTCAGGTCCACCCAGAGGCTGGTGCCGGTGAAGCCCAGGTGGCCCACCGCGCCCGGAGGCGTGTCGCCAATGAATCGACCCGCGCTGGAATGGCCCTTCGACGGAGAGTCGAAGCCCATGGAGCGGGTGCTGCCCTCCACCTTGGGGTCGGTGGCGAGCGCGCGGTGCCACAAGGGCCCCGGAGCAATCGCGGCATGCGTGCCCGCGGCGCCCTCCAGCACGGCCTGTCCGAAGCGAGCCACGTCCACGGCGGTGCCGAAGAGGCCCGCGTGTCCCGCGACGCCGTCCAGCACCCAGGCGTTGTCGTCATCCACCTCCGCGGGGCGGGACGGCTGCGACGGCACGTCCTTCCACAGCGACTCCTGGCCGGGAGCGGGCTCGCGCGGGCGCATGGCGCCGGTGGGCGCGGTGGCGCCGTCGGCGGGGAAATCGCTGAGGCGGTGGAAGCGGGCCTTCAGTTCCAGCGGCTCCGCGACGTGGCGGTGGAAGAGCACGTCCAGCGGGGCGCCACCGGCGCGGGCGAGGATGTCGCCCAGGAGGATGAAGCCCACGTCGCTGTACACGGACTTCGTGCGCACGGGCGCGTCGAGCGGCGTGGCGGCGGCGGCATGGAGGACGTCCGCGTGGACCTGCGCGCGGACGGAGGAAGGGCAGCCGGCGTCGAGCAGCTCCGGGTGGGCCTTGAGGGCGTCCGCGAAGAACGGGACGAAGGCGGGCAGACCGGAGCGGTGGTAGAGCAGGTCCGCGACGGTGACGCCCGCGTCGCCCGCGGGTGAGCCGGGGAAGTAGCGGGACACGAGCGTGTCCGGGCCCACCTTGCCCTCGGTCCACAGGCGCAGGAAGAGCGCGGTGGTGGAGAGGGCCTTGGTGAGGGACGCGAGGTCGAAGCGCGTGTCGCCCTTCACGTTGCCAGCGACGCCGCCGAAGACCTGCACGCCCTTGTGGAGCACCACGGCCTGGGCGGAGGGGAAGATGCCCAGCTCCACGCCGTCATCGAGCACGGCCTGGAGGTTGGCGATGGGGTGCTGGCTCATCCGGGGCTCACCGCGCCTTCGAGGAAGGTGAGGCGCGCGGCGTCCGCGTCCAGGCGCACGTGCGTGCCCAGGGCGACGGGGTAGTTGATGGCGCCATGGCCAATGGGGAAGCCCGCGGCGCAGGGCAGCTTCGCGTCACGCGCCAGCTCACGGAGCACGTCCGCGCTGGAGTAGTTCGCGTCCTTCTCCTCGCAGGCGGTGAAGTCACCCAGGACGATGCCGCGCACACGGGAGAAGACACCGGCGAGCCGCAGATGGGTCCACATGCGGTCGATGCGGTAGGGGCGCTCGGTGACGTCCTCCAGGAGGAGCACGGCGCCGTCGAGCGGCGGCATGTACGGCGTGCCCAGGAGCCGGGAGAAGACAGACAGGTTGCCGCCCACGAGAGTGCCCTCGGCGGTGCCGGGGACGTAGGTGGCGTTGCCGTTGAGGGGCGGCGGGGCCTCCGCGGATTCGAGCAGGCGGAAGAAGTAGTCGTGGACCTGGGTGGACTGGCGGCCCAGCTGCGTGAGGACGGGCGCGTGGATGGAGACGCGGTGCAGGGCCTGGAGCGCGCAGTGGATGGACGTCAGGTCGGAGAAGCCAGTGAAGGCGATGGGGCCGGCCTTGTCGATGGGCAGCTCCGGCAACAGGCGCGCGCTGCCATAGCCGCCCCGAGCGCAGAAGATGGCGCGGGAGGCGCGGTCGAGGAACGCGTGTGACAGCTCCTCCTGGCGGCGGGCGTCATCCCCGGCGAGGTAGCGGTGCGAGGCGCCGATATCGGGCCGGACCACCGGGGAGTAGCGCTCGGAGAGGATGCGCAGGCCGGCCTCGAAGGGAGCCTGTTCGAAGGGGCCCGCGGGGGCGACGACTTGCACCGTGTCGCGGGGACGGAGCGGAAGGGGCTTGAGCCAACGCACGCAGCGCTTCATAGCACCCGGTGCCGGGGCGACACGGTGTTTCAGGGAGCCTGGGGCTCGAAGCGTTGAGTACCGCAGGACGGAGGAACGAGGCCCCGTGGAGCGCTCGTCCGCCCGCTGGCCGCCCTACCCCGCCGTGCCGCGTTCGAGCACCGCCGCGAAGAACCCATCCGTGCCGTGCCGGTGCGGGGTGACGAGGAGGAGTCCGTCCTGGAGGCACGCGTCCGGAAGCCAGCCAGCGCTCGGAGTGACGGCCCGGAAGTCAGGTCGGGAGCGGAGGAAGTCCGCGACCACGTCCTGGTTCTCCGCCCGGTTGAGGGTGCAGGTCGCGTAGACGACCCGGCCACCGGGGCGCACCACGTCCGCGGCGCGGGCCAGGATGTCGCGCTGGATGGCGGTGTACCGGGAGAGCGAGTCCGGAGTGAGTCGGAAGCGGAGGTCCGGGCCCCGGCGGAGCGAGCCCAGCTCGGAACAGGGCGCGTCCGCGAGGACACGGTCCACGTTGAGGCCCGGTGACGGAGGCGTCCGGAGCACCTGGACGCGGGTGAGCCCGGCCCGGGAGGCGCGCTGCTGGAGCCGATCCAACCGTTCCGCATCCGGGTCGTAGGCGAGCAGCCGGCCGGAGTCCTTCATGGCCGCACCCAACTGGAGCGTCTTGCCACCTGCCCCAGCGCAAAGGTCCAGCACGGTCTCCCCGGGACGGGCTTCCACGAGGAGCCCCAGGAGCTGGCTGCCCTCGTCCTGGACCTCGAACAGGCCTTCACAGAGGGAAGGCAGGGCGTAGAGGTTCGGCCTGGGACCGTCGACATGCAGGGCCAGCGGGCTCCAGGAGCCAGGGCGGGTCGAGACGCCCTCGGAGACCAGACGCGCGGCCAGGGCCTCACGGGAGATGCGGGCCGGATTCACCCGGAGCGTGATGGGGCCCGGGACGTTGAGGTGGGCGCAGAAGTCCTCCGCCTCCGGCCCCAACTCACGGGCGAAGTGGTCCGCGAGCCAGTCCGGCAGCGAGGCCCTGAGCGCCAGCGACGGGGGCGTTCCGGAGCGCAGTGGCACGGGTGCCGGAAGCCCCGCCCACGACGCGGCGTCCGAAGCGGGAACGCCCACGAGCCCATGCAGGAGCGCGAAGAGGAGCTGGGAGGGCGACGGATCCGGCGAGTCCAGGAGGAACCCCAGGCGGCGGCGCCAGAGGCCCACGTTGAAGACGGCCTCCTTCAGCGCCTGGCGCCCCTCACGTGACAGGTCGCGGTGGGCACGCAGGGTCCGGTCGAGGACGCGCTCGGCGGGGTCGCCCGACAGGACGCGAGCAAGCGCCTCGGACACCACGGCGCTCAGTCCCTGGAGAGCGGACCAGGGCTGCGGGGTAAGCCGGGAGATCGGATCGAACAGGACAGTTGACAGGGCAGGCTCGGTTCTTTAGAAGTCGCATCCGTCACGGCAACGCACCGCCGCGACGGGACATATTCCCCGATAGCTCAGCTGGTAGAGCGGGTGACTGTTAATCACCATGTCCGTGGTTCGAGTCCACGTCGGGGAGCTACTTGAAGGGTCCTACCAACCGGTAGGGCCCTTTTTGTTTAACAAGGGCCTCGCGATGACATCGCGGGGCCTTCGCGCTTAAGCCCCTGAATCACAAGGGATTCTGGCTCGCGGCGTTGAAGAAGGGGCTCTCGGCCCTCTTCCCCGCAGGGTGAGATGGGCCCTCTTCTCCGCTGTCGAATGGGCTCTCAGGAGCGCTCTTTCACCCGTTTTGGGGAGAGAGAGGCCGAGAGTGGTTAACAAGTCCTGTTAACTTTTGGGGAGGCGGTTAACAATATTCTCCTGGAGACCCGCTCTTTCCACTCTGAGTTTTCTGAGAAGGCGCCTCTCTCTGCTTTTTGGTTTCGTCTCTTACTTGGCTTGCGGTTCCTGGCTAGGAGCCTGTTGGAGTAATCGGATGACCCACTACGGAGTGGATCAAGCTTTGAGACCCGGTACCAGATCTCGTGGGTCGGATTCCGTTTTTCGGCTTACCCCAACACGCTCCTAGCGCGCCGCAAGGCTGGCATTGGACGCGCTGGCCCGAACTCGTGGTGAGGGCGGTCGCAGAAGGCCGCGGATCCGCGCAGTGCCAGTCCAGCTCACTCCACCCGAACTCGCACGCCCTGCAAACCCTCGGTCCATCAGTTCAGTCAGATCCAGAAAGTCTCGCCGAGCCATTCACGCAGGGGGCCCGGAAACACGACCTTGCACTTTTAACAGCGGCCTCGGAGAGCGATCTTCGGCCCGTTGCGCTTCTCCCCCACGTTTCCGCGACCTTCGCCGCTCGGCGTGCGCGTGGGCGCTGTTCGCGCAGAGAGCACCGCAGGCGTGAAGATGGGCGCGGCGAGGGTGCGTGGGACGGCGTTCGCGCTCTCTTATCGTGCCCACGGGGAGAGAGAAGTCGAGACGCGGTTAGCCGCCGACCCTCTTTCTCCGGGACGGTAACTGGGCGCTCACCTGTCCACGGAATCGGAGAAGGCTCACCTAGTCGCGCGCACGCGACGCGATGACACGGTTCGGCTCGATGGAGGGTGGCGCAGAGGTGACGAGGCCCCCTTCGGCAGAGACCGCGCGGCCCGCAGTGGCGTCGTCGTCTCGCTCATCGCCCGCGCCCTCACTCCACCAGCGACTTGAAGACGGCGTCCGACGCGTCCTTGTAGAACTCGATGTTTATCTTGGTCCAGAGCTCGTCTGGGAGGTCGTTGAGCTGTCGGCGGGCGGCGACGGGCATGAGGAGCGTCTGCGCCTGCTTGTCGACAGCAAGCTCCGCGATCCGCACCGCGTTCGGGATCATCTCGATCGAGCCGCCGAGGTTGAGCGCGCCGACGACGATGGTCCCGCCACGCGTGTTGCGCCCGAGGAGCGCCCCGCAGAGGGCGACGAGCACCGGGACACCGAGGCCTGCCCCCGTCTTGTCGGAGTCGATGGCGCGCATCTGAATCGAGAACTCGTGCTCTCGCGGGTTGCGATCGCCGACGAGTTCCTTCGCTCGCGTGTAGAGGTTCTGCTCGCCGACCTTCACACTCTCGCGGAACGCCGGCGGCGTCGGTTGGTTGAGAACCTTCACGCCCGCGCCTGGGCCGCTCGCGACCTCGATGCGGTAGAGGCCCGGGCCGGCGTCGGGGCTCGCCGGGCTCACCGCCCAGACCTGGCCGGGCGGCAGCGGATCGCCTTCGATGGCCTCGTCGCTGTGCAACTCGGGCGTCGAGACGAACTGCTCAACGCCCTCTGGGCCGACGATGTAGCTGAAGTGCGTGTTGCGGAACTCGCTCTTGAAGCAGCGCTTCTGCTGCTCCTTCACGCGCCGGCGCGACTCGAGCGCGACGCGCACAATCCACTCGAGATCCTCATCCGGCACGGGCGCTTCAGGTTCGGGGAAGAGCAGCTTGGTTAGGCCGCTCACCGTCTTGTTCACCGCCTCAATGTCGCGGCCGGAGAGCGCGCCGCCGAGGTGCACGCGCCCTTGCATCACGGAGACGCGATTACCTGAGCGCAGCTTGCTCCAGCACTCGCTGAGGAAGTCGCTCACCAGCCCGAAGTGGTCGGTGAAGTGGTCGTTGGGGTTGAGCTTCGGGAAGTCCCACCCGGGCACGTAGGCATGGAGGCGGTCCATGAACGCCGTGTCGTTGCGCATCTCCGGCGGCAGCGGGCTGAGCAGGTGCGCGACGCGCTGCTGCTGCTCAACGTCCACGTCGAAGTTGCCGACCATAACGATCCCGCCTTCGGCGCGGATGTTGTCCTTGCCGCGGCTGAACTGCCCTGACGCCATGTATCCCTTCATGATGTTGACGCCGTCCTTCTGGTCGAAGGAGATGCCCGACACCTCGTCGAAGCAGACGACGTCGTACTGGCACACGAGCCCGCGCTGTCCGCTCGCGTTGTTCACGAACATCTTGGCGACCGTCGCCTTGCCGCCCGAGATGAGGTGGGCGTACGGCGAGATCTGCTGGAAGAGGTGGCTCTTTCCGGTGCCGCGCGGGCCGAGCTCGACGAGGTTGTAGTTGCGCTCGACGAACGGGACCATGCGCAGGATGGCGACGCGCTTCGCGCGCTCGGAGAGCGAGGCAGCCTCGAGGCCAATCGAACGAATCAGAAAATCGATCCACTCCTGCGTCGTGAACGAGCGGCGGGCCTTGGCCAGCACATCGAGCACGTCGGACTTCGACATCTGGATCGGGCGCATCGACTCGATGGAGAACGGGCGGCCCCCCTGCTCCTGCGCGGCGACGCCATCGTAGGCGAGCGTGACCTCGGCGTAGAAGCCGTCGGTCAGCATGCGCTCGTTCTCGCGTACGAGCTGATCGCCGATGAGCACGTCGCGCAGCGCGAGGCTCGGCAGCTCGGCGAGGAAGCGGTCGTTCTTCGCGTCGAGGCGCGCCTTGATGATGTCGATGAGCTTGACGCTGCCGCTGTCCTTCGCACGCGCCTTGAACAGCTCCTCCTCGCCCGTGCGCACCGTGCGGTCACGGAGCTGCTTCTCGACGATCTGAAGGCCCTCCGCGATCTCCTTCTCATCCGTGCTGGCGCAGTAGCGACCAAGGAGGAACTCGACCACGTATGTCGGCACCGGGTACTGGCGCGCGTACTTGCGAACGAGGTCCTTGCGAACGAGGTAGCCGTCGAAGACCGCAGCCGCCTGCTGATCGAGATGGTCGAGGGTTATTGTCATGATGCTTCTCCGACGGTCGTCGTCTTGCGGTCGAGCACGTTGCCGGCGCCATCGACAACGACGATCGTGGCGGCGTGGCCCTCGTGAGCGTCATCGGCCACTGCGAGGCTCGCTTCGCCGGCTGGGCCAACCTCCTTGGCCGACGCGGCGATGCTCGTGTTCGCCTGTTTCCAGTTGGTACGCAGGTCGACGCGCACAGAGGGATCGTTCGTCGTAACCGACACGCGACAGCGCATGCCGCGCCAAGTGATGGCTGTGATCGACGCGGAGGTGCCGCCGCCGCCACGCTCGACGACGAGTTCGGGGACGATGCACTCCTGCGGGCTGATGCCGCCGTGCGAGTACTCGGTGTTCGGGGCGAAACTTCCGACTCCCGGCGGCGACGCGATGCGGACGTGCGTGTTCCAGTGCCACGCGTGGACCGGCACGGACGGCTTCGCGTCGCCCTTCACCGTGGCCGCGCGTGACCACTTCGTCGTGGTGAGATGCGAGGAAACCGCGACGTGCGGGAGGCCACCGGGCATGAGCAGCCAGCCGTGGTCCGTGACGATGCGGAGCCGCATCCAGCCGGCGTCGATCAAACCGGTCACCTGGTCGAGGAGCATCTCGAGCTCGTTGTCGATCTGCGCGGCGAGGCGCGCACCGAGCTTGTGCCCGAGTTCGTCGAGCTTCCCCGTCTCCAGCCAGCCGCCCGTCGTCCCTTGCTTCGGCGGGCGGATGTCCTCGCCAAGCAGATCAATGCCTCGGCCCGCCATGTCGTCGCGCAGCCGCTGCGCGGTCGCGGCTTTGGGGCTGTCCTTGAAACGCGGGTTGAAGTCGACGATGTCTTCGCCGCCCTCGAGCTTGTCGTGAGAGAGTGTCGCAAACGGCTTCGCCGTGGAGGTGACCGTGGGCAGCGGTGCGAGGCGGTGATTCAGTCGCACGCGATAGCCCTTCGCTTCGAGCCGCTCGGCCAGCATGCCGGCGACATCGTAGCGGAGGCCATCGGCGAACATGAGGCACGCGTCCTTCTCATGCTGGCTCCCCCTGACCTTCGCGCGCACGGCGTTCGCCGCGCCGTCGATGAGGCCCTGGAAGTGGCGCGCGGAGGCATCGAGCCACGGCAGGTACAGCGCGCGCACGACACCCTGGATGAGCGCAACGTCGGCGGGCTGCTTCACCGAGGCGAGGGCTTCGAGCGCAGCGCGGTCGCAACGCCAGCCGTCGCTCACGTAGGCGGCGACCGCCGCGTCGACGGTGGCGCCGCCCAGCGTGGTGGCGGCAGCCGTGGCGAGCTTCGCGAGGGGCGCGAGGGCGCAGGCCAGCGGGCTCTCACCGAGCTCGGCCCAGACCCACTCGCGCCGCTTGCCGTGCGCGGCTTCGAGCGCGGCCACCTCGGCGAGCGCAGAGGCGTGGGGCTTGTTCGCGAGCGCTTCGAGGCTGGCATGAAGCTCCTGCTCGGCCTTGGTGTTGCCGCCCGCATCGCGCTCGCTGCCGCGATAGAGGAGCGGCGTGGCGGTGTCGCGCAGCAGCTTGGCGACATTGGGATAGAGCTTCGGAGCCTCCTTGAAGCGCTGCCAGACGTTGGCCCACTTGCCGCCGCCCTCGACGAGAGCGTTCGCCGCATCGGCGGGAGACTTCTTGTCCGGATCGAACTTGAAGTCCGAGTTGCACACGCCGCAAAAGGCCTTCCAGCGGGCTTCGCCCTCGGTCTTGCGAAGGCCATCGCCGACGCCCATCCAGCGCAGGAGGTCGCGGGTGGGATCGCTGACGGCCAGGCGATCGAAGTCGTCGGCTTCGAGTCGATGGCCGCGCAGGCCGTCGAGCGGCGTCTCGGCGAGGAGCGGCAGGCTGCGCTGCGCGGCCTCACGGGTCTTGGCGTCCTGGGCTACGTCGAGCTGGAGCCCGTCCTCCGAGACGAGGAAGGCCTCGACGGTCCAGTCGCGCCCGTTCTTCTGGTGCCAGACGCGGCCTCGGTACTGCAGCTCGACGAGCGGCTGCAGCTCACGCGGGCACTCGTCGCCTGCGCGCAGGGACTGCCGGGCAACGCCGGGCAGGTAAAGGATCGGCACGACGCCGGGATCGAGCGCGACATTTTCGAGCACGCGGTCGACCACGCAACGCAGCCAGATCGCCGGGCCCGTGCGCTTGGCGGCGTCGTAGCTGCCGAGCACGAACAGGTGCGGCATCGCGGCCTGGAGGCGCGCGACGAGGGTCGCCCACTGCTTGTCGGCGTCTGCCCAGAGCAGCGCGGCGGGCGCGGCCTCCCCCTCGCCGCTGCGCAGCGCGTGAAGAAAGGACTTCTCGAGCTGGTCGAGCAGCCCCTTCACGTGAGGCGGCGGGGCGGTGCTGCGACGGCGAGAGGTCGACGCAGTCACGACTTGCCTCCCTTGGCGCCCTCACGCGCGGCGAGCTTCACAGCACGCGAATAGTGGAGGTCATTCCATCGGTTGCCGTCGAACTCTGGACCGCCACGGAAGTCTTCGGTGCGCCCGTCCCAACCCCAGAGCCACGGGAACTCGGCCTTCCTTCTTTCCGATTCCTTGCCGCGGTCCTTGTCCCATTTGATCTTGGGAGCCACGCGCAGAATACAGGCGTTCTTCCCTCGCGCATTCAAGGGCCTTGCGACCATAAACGGGCGAATATTCACCCTCACACCGTCATTGAGGTCGGGCTCCCAGCCGATGGGTTGCTCTTGAAGCGGCTTCCACCGCACGAAGATGTCGTACGGCGGCTCGCCTTCGAGGATCCGCTCCAGCTCGCGCTTCAGGTGCTCTGCAGCAGCCACACGTCCGTCAGCGCCTTCGACACCGTTCTTCTGGTCGGCTCGCTGCCGGTCGATCCAGTCGCCGAGATACGCGAAAATAAGCTTCTCGAGCGTCTTGCGTCCCATTCCATTAGGAGCAGCGAGTCGATGGTAGTTCACCAGTGCGCTGAAGCCGCTGGGCAGTCCGTCCCAGAGCTGCCAGACAAAAGGTCGGTCTTCGAAGAGCACGCAGTGCTCAGCAAAGAAGCCATCACGAAGCCAAACGTCGAGATCGGTCTTGCCGGCATCAGCCAGCAAGCTCCTCAACTTGTCGCTCGACCACTCTGCACCAAAGGACTCGCGGAGCACCTCTTGAAGTCGAGCAGCCGCTGCCGGCTCTCCGCGCAAGGACGGAAGACATACGATCCCGTCGTCATCGCGAAGTTGACGAAAGGCGTCCTTCTCAGACGAGGACCACTGGTATCCCAAGAGCACAGCGACAGCGGCTTGAAGCGGATGGGTCGACGCCTTCGGATCGCCCGCGAACGACCACTGCTTCGGCGACCGAGAGTGAGCCGGCCAACGCGGCTCCACGGCGTCTTCGGCTTCATCGAAGGGGACCTTCACTAGGTTGGCCGGCGTGATCTTGATCGCGGAATCGATCTTGCGAATCTCCTCGAGGTACCTCGGAGACGCCACGTACCTGGCAAGTCCGGGCAATTGCTCTGCGGACTTGGGCAGCAGAACAGCCGCCATCTGGTCGAATTTCTCGCCGGAGTATGGTCGCACCTGCAGCCCACGCATAAGCGAGACCAAGAGTCCCGCGCGCCCCCAAGCTGCTTCTCCTCGAATATACGCGCCGTCTGAAGCGTGAAGCGATCCCCGTCCATGCTCCCATCGCAGCAAGGAAGTCTGACCAAGATCCTCCGGGTCCTCCGACGGCGGCGTGTTGTACCGCACCCATGGACCGCCATCGGTGAACGGCACTTCCCAGAAATGCACAACAAACCTGGGGTAGTCGCCCGTTTGAATTCCCGTGAGAGGGCGCGCCAGAGACGCGAGCGTTTCCTCGTTTGCGGCGCCTGCGAACAAAACTCGAGCGTCGGGGTTTCTGAGCTGTTGAGCCTGGTCCATCCGAGTGACCACGCCCACACGAAGAAGCTCCGCTTTGAGCGCAGGGGAGCCGCCGCCTGCCGCATCGATGCACGCACCGACCGAAGGCGAACGAGGCGCGTCCTTCGTAAGCGCGGCGAGGATGACGTTGACGACCTCTCCCGTGATGGTCTCGAACGCACCCGGGCCAAGTCGTGCCAGAACGCTCCACGCGGAGCCTTTGAGAAGACTTTCGCGTATCACCTTGTAGGTACGCTGCTGAAGCCACGCCTGCGGTGAAACAGTTGCAGTGGTGCCTCCCTTTGCAGTGAGTTCCACGCACCGGAGAACCATGGCCGTGGCCAAATTGGCGGCGCCGTCGGCGAAGTACGTTTCCAGGTGCTGTGCCAGTACGGAGTCCTGCTTTCGCCGAATCAGGTACGGCACATTCGTGATAACCAGGACGAATCGCTTGGAGAGCACGTGTGCCGCGAACGCCAGGCCCTGTGCCGCGACCGCCAGCTCGCCTACCTCGCCTCCCGGTTCACGTTCCAGCGCGGCGCGGAGAAGTCCAGAGATCTCGTCAAAGCCTGCAACCAAGAGGTTGCCCTTGCTGCGACTCGGGTCGATGAGGCTACCGAGGATGGGGGCGTTGCTAAACGTCGTATGCAGTTCGGTCATTGCCTCCCTAGCGCGATCGTTGGCGCCAGCAATGGCCACCCATTGCTCGGGCTTTCCGAGAATACCGATCCCGGCACATGCAATATTCAGCGAGGGCAGCGTCCGGTACCCAGACAGCCGCCAAGCAGCCAGGGCCAGGCTGAATGCGCCGATTTGCGTGCACCGAGGATCGATCTCTACCCCGTGCAAGTTCTCGCGAAGGACCGCATCGACCGCTTGGTCCAGTGGGGCACGCTCCTCACGGGCGCGCATCTGAGCGAGGATGGGTAGAGCGAACACGAGGAAATGCCCGCTGCCCATGCACGGGTCGAGCACCGTGATGTCCTTGGCAAGTCGAGGCCAAGTGGGGAAGGTGCCAGCCGCCGGTTGCCATTTTCCAGGCCCGCCGACACATCGCAGGTACTCCCAGGTCACGCCTTCGAGCGCACATCGTGCTCGAAGTTCGTCTTCCGTCGAAGCGTCGGAAAGACTGGGGTCACGAGCGAGCTCTTTCCCAAGCCACCACGCGCCGAGCGTGTTGTGGAGGAGGAAGAGGACCATGTAGTCCTCAGTAAAGAGCTGCGTAACAGCGGGCAGGCCCTCTTCGTCAATCTTCTCTTCCGAGTCGTTTACTGCGTCCTTTTTGTCAGCCTGCCAGAACTGGTAGACCCAGCCGAGGCTGTCGTCGGCGATGAAGACCTCGCGCGGCAGCCCTTCGAGGATCGCCTCGAGTTCCTGCCGCTTCTCGGGCGGCAACGCCAGCTCGAGCACCGGGTCGCCTGCGCGGAAGATCTGCGGCAGCATGCGCTGCGCGAAGTCGCTCGCTAGCACAAGCCAGTCCTTGCTCTGGTCCCGCGCCAACTCGCGGCACTCGTCGAGCGAGAGCGCCATGCCCGACTGGGGCTCGACGAGCAGGTCGTTCTCTGCGAGGAAGCGCGCGAACAAGAGGCGATGCCAGTGCTCGTAGGCACACTCGCCGACGAGCCGGTCGATGCTCTGCGTGCCCTTCTTCTCGTCGAGCTTGTCGCCGAGCTGGCGGCCGTGCGCGCGCAGGCGGTTGCGGAGCTTGCGCTGGTCGGGCGAGAGCGCCGACCACGGCTCGTGCTGGCCCACGGCGAGCTGCACGACGGCCTGCCGCGCGCCGGCATCCGCCACGCGGCGGGCCTTCTTCACGGCGTTCTCAAGATCTCTGCGGAGGTTGCGGTCGAGCGATGCCATCGGGATTCCTCAGCTCACGAGAACGGGGCCATCCTTGATGGCAGCGACGAGGGACCTCTTCTGCCGTTCGAGCCACGCATCGACGTCGGCTTCGGTCGTAAGCGTCGAGCGCTCGATCGAGATGGACCGCACCTTCGGCTCGAGCAGCTTCGCGGCCTGCTCCAGCGCCTTCTGCACGCGGCCCGGAACGGCATCGGCCTCGTCACGCCGCGACGACAGCGACTTCGTGTCGAGCGCCGACGCCAGCGCTTCATCGCCCGGCACCGACAACTGCGCGGCCGGCGTGAGCCCGACGCTCGCGAGGATCGACGAGCGGTCCGCGTCCGAGAGCTTCGGCCACAGCGAGCTGGCCTGAAGCGAGGCCACGCCCTTGCCAAACTCGGTCTCGTACGAGTCGTGGGCTTCGAGCAGCGCCTTACGGAGCGCGTCGGCGAGGCCGGAGCGAAGCGGCGCCACCGGATCGGTGGGCTCGAGCAAGAGGTGCTGCGCGCGCACCGCCTCGACCTGCTTCAACAGGTCCTCGGCTGCTGCGAGTCCCTGCGCGTGCTTCGCGAGCCGTTCTACGAGCGCCCACGTGGGCACGCGCGCGTCGACGATCTTCTTGGTGGCGGTCCAGTCAGCAATGCGCTTCTCGAAGGTCTGCGCGTTGTCGCGGATGCCTGCGAGCTGGTCGTTGCCTACGCGCGCGCGGATGTCCTCGATGTCGGTGACCGACGGGGGTGCGGGCAGCGGCGCATCACCGCCGGTCGCGCGCCCGAGGGCGGCGAGCTGCTCGAGGAAGACCGGCGCCTTCGCCAGCTCCTCCCCCGCCTTGCAGCCGATGCCGAGCGCCTGGAACACCTTGCGGATGGCGAGCTTCTCGGTGACCGCGAGCGTGATCTTCTCGACGCGGAACTCGGCCTTCGAGATCTTGTTCTGGTCGAGCTGCCCCGGCGCAAGCACGGCGCCGTTCAACGTGGCCGAGACGTGCTGCGTGCGGTGCAGCGCGATGAGGGCCGCATCGATGGCGTCCTGCGGCCAGCCATAGGGGCTCGCGCGTAGCACCTTGCGAACCTCGATGCCGACCTTGCCAGAGCCGATGGTCGAGAGCACCGCCTTGCAGACGGCGTGTTCTTCCGTCGCGACGGTGTGGCCCACGGGCTGGAGCGGCTGGTCCGCGCCTTCCTTCGCGCGCTTGATGACCGTCTCCCACGACGCGTGGTCGGCCTCCTTGAAGCGCGGGAAAAGCCGCACGAGCGCCGCGTTGGTTGCCTCGCGAACGCGCTCTTCGAGCGTGGCCTGCAGCAACTCAGAGCCGCCACCCTGGAACACCTTGGCGTTGGCGACGATCTGCTTGATGAGCTCGTCGCGCTGCCGGACGGCGGCGTTGCGACGGCTCTCCATGCTGTGCTTCGCCTCTTCGCCCTCGCGGGTCGTGGGCGTGCCCTTGGCGTCGATGGTCTGCTGCGCCGCCTCGGCGTCGACGATCAGCTTGCGCAGCTCATCGGCCGCCTGGCGCGGCAGGAAGACGAAGACCGTGGGACTGTCGGTGCCCGCCGCACGCGCGGCATCGAGCAGCTCCTTTTCGCTTGCGGACCAGCCATCGCGAATCCACAGCGGCACGCTCTCGCCGTTGCCTGTGGGCGGCGTCTGGTCGCGTGAGACGACGACTTGGCGCGCCTCTTTCGCCGCGCCATGTAAGACCTTCACAGAGCGGATGACACGATCGGCCTCGGCGTAGATTTGCTGGTCACGACGGATCTGGATGTCAGCGTCGTCGTTCGTAAGCTTGCCCTGGCGGCGGCGGAACTCGGCGTCCCACTCGGCGCCCTCCTTGGTCTGCAAGCGGTACTCGTCGCCGACCTTCATCAGCGCGCCGCTCGACGCAAGGTCCTCCAGGACGACCTCGACGCTGCTACGCAGCTTGCCGTTGTCGGCGAGGAGGTCGTCGACGAGCAGGTCGGCGATGTGCTCCTTCGAAGCGCGCACGCCGATGTCCGCGCCCGCCTCGCGCGGCAACCGACTGATGAGGAAGACGAGCCCACAGATGCGCCGCGCAAGCTTCCCCTTTTCCGTGCCGCCCTTCGAGAGATTGATGATGCGCTCGTTGATCTCGCGCAGCAGGACGCCCGTGTTAACCATCTCCGGGGCGAGCGCCTCGAACAGCTCGTCACCGGGGACGGTAGCGCCGAGGCCACGATCCGAGAGCCGCGCGACCGCGTCGTGGATGATGCGCAACTGCGAGCGGAGCTGGCTGTGCGTGCCGGCGGCATCGACCGCGCGGAAGCAGTGCTCCCAGAACCGACGACGCACGGGCAGGAGCGGGTAGTCGTCGACGATGACCTCTCGGTCCTGCGCGCTCTCGCCGATGCGCGTGCCCTGGAGTTGGCGCGAGACTTCGCCGCCGTGCTTCTCCAGGAAGTCCTTGACGGTCGAGATCGACGCGGCCTTCTTCTGCAAGAGCACCTTGCGGATGACGGCCTCGACGTCCTGGTCGGAGAGCTGGACGCGGATGGTGTAGCGGTCGGTCAGCTTCTGCAGCTTGGGCGTTGCGGTGAGCGCGCTCTGGCCTGACGCGACGACGAGTACGTTGCTGTCGAGCTGCTTCGACAGCGCCTCGGTGACCTCGGTGACGAGAGTCGAGCGGTCGTTGGAGTCGCCGATGTACTGCTGGACCTCGTCGAGCACGAGGAGCGTCAGGGGCGTGCGGCCGTCGCGTCCGACGAGCTTCAGCACGCGCTTGATGGCCGTGAGAAACTCCTCCGTCGTGATGTCGGTGCTGCGCGGCGGGAACTGCGTCTTCAGCGTGTTGCGCGCTTCAGCCTCGGTCGACGCGAAGCCCGGATCGCACGCCAACAGCGCGTTGGCGATGTGCTTGCTGACGTAGAGGTTGTTGAGCTCGGACTGCCACTGCTTGCCGGCACCCTCGACCGCGCCCTTCACTTTGACGAACCAGCCTTGGTCGTGGAGCCACAGGCAGAACTGCGCCTGCGGGAACTGATCCGGCAGGCCGACGCCGCGCAGGAGCACGGCGAGAATCGTCAGGCGAACGTGATCCGTGGTGCCGCTCGGGAGAGCGCCGGCCGCTGCCAGCAGCCCACCTGCGCGCTTGCCCGCAGTGTCGAGCTCACGGAGGAGACTGCGCAGTTCGTCGGGCATCGACGGCACGAGGCTGCGCGCCGTGGCGCCGTCGGGGAACTTGGTGTCCTGCCAGAGGTGGCAGGCCATTTTCAGCAGGTGTGACTTACCGCTGCCGAAGAAGCCGCTGACCCACGCAGCCTTCTGGCTCGTCTGCGAGAGGTTAGAGAGGAACGACGACAGGATGCGCTGGATGCCGTCGGCGTACTGACCCTCGCACACGAACGTCGCGAGCTCGCCACGCAGCTCCTCGAACACCTTGTCGTTCGACTTGTCGGCGATGCGGGCCTGGCCCTGGTTGACCAGCGGGTGGGTGGAAGGGTCTCGCTGAAGGACGTCTTTGATTTTCATGCTGCACCGCCGGCGCTGTGGATGGAGATCGGGACCGCCATGTAATTCCAGCCGTCGCGCGCATCGAGCAGCCGGTAGTTGTTCTGTTCGAGCGTGCCCGGGAAGAACACGACGAGACGACCGCGAACGTCGCGCTCGACCCGCTTCAGCACCTCGGAGACGTGCGTGAAGCCATAGAGCGAACCCGCGCCGAACACGGCGACGACCGAGGCCTCAGAAACGTCGGGCGCCGTGAGCACTGCCCGGATCTTCTCCGCGGCGTACTCTGGGAATTCGTCCTTCAGCTTCAACTGCAGGTCGTCAGGAGACTCGAAGTAGGCGTCACGATACTCGTCGGATGTGAGCCATGTCGCGAACGCGGTGGTGAGGTCGACCTCGTGCCAGTCGTGCCCAGCCGCCTTGCTGCGCGTCTCGAACTCGCCCTTGCGCGCTCGGAGGACCCGTTCGAGTTCCTTGTCGTAGGCCACCATGATCACGCGCTGTGCCCCGGCGACGGTGCGCTGCCAAGGCGTCGTGATATGCTGACCGTAGAGATCTGCGAGGTCTTCGAGTCGCGCCACGCGGTCACTTCCTCCCGAGTCCTGGGTCTAGCCGGTCGAGTCCGAACTCGACGACGTCGCCGGCAGTGCGCAGGTCAATCAGCCCGACGCGCTTCGCGTCGAGCGCGAGCGTGCGCGCCGAGGTCGCAGTGCAGTCGAGCGCCGCGATCCAGCCAGTCGTGAGCAGCTCCTCGCCACGGAAGCCGGCGGCGTTGCCGAGCCACAGCGCGAACGCAACGGCCGTGGGCGGCGCGATCACGCGCTGGCGGTGCTTGAACGTGCGACCGGTGAGGTGGCCGGTCTGGGTCCACGAACTAGAGACGTTGCGCACGACCTTGTCGAGCGTGCCGTCGTTCATGCGCTCGCCGACCAGCTTGCGGAGCGCCTCGCGGATCGGAGCTCGCTGGATCTCGATGCCCGCTGGCTGCGAGAGCACGGGCGCCGCCGACGCCATAAAGAGCGGATCGCGTGCAAGCGCGGCGAGCATGGCGAGGAGCGGGCGCGCCTTGGGGTCGACATCCCAGAGCCCACGCAGTACGCGGAAGACGACGACGAACCGGTCAAGCGCGTAGAGTTCGCCGAGGCGCTGATTCGAGAGCCGGCGCGTCGAAGCCGTGGGCTTTTCGAGGCAATTGCCCTCGATGATGGCCGCCCCGTAGGCCGCGCGGTCGGCGGCGCCCGGAGCAGCAGCAAGGACGGCCTCAAGCTCGGTGAGCATGAGGGTCCGGCTTGAGTGGGTGCCCTTTTCGCCGAAGCGGAACCCGAGCTTCACCGCTCCCGCAGGCGGACCTGCGGGTGGGAAGAACTCGATCGTTTTAACTTCTGCAAGGGACATGGTGAATCCGCCGGCAAACTTGCCGGCACCAAAGCTGACAGAGCGATATTCTGATGTCAAGATTGTCTCCAGTCTCGCCGGCAAACTTGCCGGCGAGACTAGCCAACAAGACGTGATGCGCCGCGTCATGGCAAGCGAAATACGCCTGATTTCATGAGGGGTTAGAGTCGATCGCGTGCGAAGGAGCGATCACTTCGCCCACACAGCCCGCTGCTCTGCCCACATGCACGCATAGGCAACCGCCCAGAGGGGCCGCTCGGCCAGAGGCTCGGCGCCATCGACGGCCTCAAGCGATAGGACGGCGTCTTAGGGATCGGGCGCCACCATGAACAGAGATCGAGGATCTAGGTCACCCGCGCTCGCGTGAGCCCCAGCTTGCGCGCCACAGCGACCCGGTCTGATGAACGGCTCCCTGCAGGTAGCGCGCGAAAGCGCGCTTCTGCGTGCCTCTGGCAGGGTGATTCACGGGCCCCGGGCTTCGGTAGCATCCGTCTGTCGGCAGGGATGACGCTCGATCCCTTGCGCTGGAACAGAGATGCAGAGAGGAGCCAGCCGCTGGGCAACGCCGCGCCCATATTCATGGGCTCCGTCGCACTTCGCACTCTCGGCGCCGCTCATGTCGCGTCCCTCGTGCAGGTGGCAGCACCAAGGGTTCACGAACTCGACCTCGCGGGCCCAGAAATTCCCGCTCAAGCGCCACCGATAAGCCACATGCGCCAGCTATCACGACTTGCGCATAGGTGGGCAGTCCTCCCTTCAGGCTCGGTACCGCTCCGCCGCCTTAAAGAACTGCGTGAGCGAATACTCCAAGAGCGACTGGCGGGACTGCATGTACCGGCGAGCACGGAGGAAGGGCAGCCAGACGCGATTGCCCACCCGCACCTGGGACTCCTCCAGCTTCTGCCGCGGAACCCATGTGCCCCCCAGCCGCCGCACCAGCACGCCGCCCAGGAAGGCCCCGAGAGCCGGAGCAGTGTGCTCGTCGATGAGGTCTCGCTCATACCGCTCCGGGAAGTTCTCCCGCCAGAAGTAGACGTCGAGGTCAGTGAGGGACTCAGGTGTCGCTTCGAAGATGCTGGGCACCTTGGTATGCAGCGCAGATACGAGGCTCTCGGCTAGGTCGCCGTAGTAGCTGCGGACGCGCTCTTGATTCTCCACATCTGCGGGAAGGCCGACCGGGAGCCACTCCTCCGGCTCCGGTGGCCGAAAGGCGTTGAACTCGGCGATCTTCCGTTGCCGCTCGCTGATGGCGAACTCGTCTGGCAGCCGCGAAAGGAAAGGCGCCACGTCGGGGTGAAAGCGCGGCTCGACGGGGACGAGTGCGGCGCTGCGCTCTTTCAGCGTGCGTAGCACCGTATCGAAGTCGAGGTCCGGCCGAAGGTGGACGTGGGCTCGGGCCTGGGCCACGCGAGCCTCCTCACTGGCGAAGTCGGCGGCGGAAGGCCGTAGCACCAGGAGGACGGAGCCGTTGGGGAGTTCCTCCACGAGGTGCGCTGGCGTCGAGAGCATCCGTTCTCGGCCTACGGACTCCACCAGCTTCGCACCAAAGATGTTCAGCCAGAATACGTCGTAGACCGTATCGGCCCCATACCTCTCGCACGTCTCGTCATCGCGGCCAAACCGAGGAAAATCAGCCAACTGCCTGTCCGCTGCACTGTGCGCCACAGCATAGGGAACTGGATACATCGAACCCCATCCGCGAACTGCCTTTACGAACTCCTGGCAGCGCTCCTGCTCCGAAAAAAAAGATACGGGCTGCACATCAAGCCAGATGCGTATTTTCGCAGGAGTGAGCGCAAGCCCAAGATCAATCGTCAACGAGACGGCCGGGAAAGTTGTGCGATACAAACCGACTGTCGAACCGTACCGATCTTGGCGCTCTTTCAGAGCCATCACGACAGCATCACGCGAATATCTACGCTGCCGACTGCCCTTTACAACGTCGGGCATCCAATCACCCGCATGCGACTCAAGCCCTTGCAGAAAGGGCTCCAACTCACGCTCTAACGCATCATGATGGCTAAATGACCCGTCGAACGAAAACCTCAGCGTATCTTCAACATTCAGGTCTTTAAGGGTCAGCAGCTTCATTGAAACAAGACCTCCACTCCCTTGACATCCTCTTTGACGTTCTTCACTGCACTCGTCAGCATGTCCGTATCGCTTGGCGCAAGCTTGCGTTCATAGACGAGGCGGACCCTTTCGACCTTTACCGGCATACCACGGAGCTTGAATTCAGGCCGCCTAATGTCCACCGTCTCTCCGTAGTACAGCAAGGCGTCGCCTGCATCTGCTCTCATCTGCGCCGTCAGCTCACTCCTGCCCAGACGATTGAACTCCCGGCTCTTGAAGCTGAACGTCTCCACGCGAGGCGTCGGGCCAGCAGCGGGCCCCTCTTCGATGACGAGTACGTCCGCGAAGCGGATGTCCACCTTCGCCACCCCCACGTGCGTCGCAATACGGGGCCGGTCGAAGTCCTTGAGCCATCGCCGCTTCGCCCGCGGTAGGGCCGCGTCCGCCTCCAGGATGGCGACCATCTTCCGCTCGAAGGCCAGGCCCCGGGCGTACCTGTCACGAACGAGTTGGTAGCCAGCCCACTTCAGGGGCCCCTTCTCCGCGATCCCCTGCTTGAGTTCCGCGGCCCTCGTCTCCAGGTACGCCACGTAGTCGGCCCAGAGTGGCTTCGCAGTGATTTCAGTGGGAACCGCCCTCCGCAGAGCCTCGCTGTGCTTCTCCAACTCTGCCACGTTCATCGACAGGCGCTCCCCGGGAAACTCCGCCTCCAACTGCTTGAACTTCGCCTCCGCCACCTCGGCCGGAAGTCCGGCCGCCTCGGGAGGCACGGAGGGCCGAGTACCTCCCTTTCTCCCGGAGCCCCCTCCTGTGGACGCAGCACTCGTGGGCTCGTGATACCGCACGGCCAATGTGGCCTGCGCCTGAGCGACGTTGCCTCGCGCCTCGTACAACGCCAGCGCGCCCGCCTCGCCCCACTCCGCCACCAGAATGGCTGCGTCCCGGTCCTGCTGGAGATAGCGCGCCAACTCCCCCACGGCGCTCTCTCCTATTCGCGTCTCCAACCTCTCCAGCACCGCCTTCAGCGACTCCACGCTGGACACCACCGCCTGGAGGCGAGCGCGCTCCAGCCGGGAGACGCCAGCTTCACGAAGCGCGCGCGCCCCCTTCCCTCCCGCATACAGGCCCACCATGAGGGCCGCGGGCGCCAACTGGCGCGTGGCCTCCTCGTACTCCCCCTTGGCAAGGGAAGCCCCGCCCTGCGCCGTCCCCGCCGCCAGGTGGTAGAAGCCTAGAGGCACACCGAAGGTGAGGTGGTCGAAGGAAGCCAGTGCCACGTTGCCCGGTGCGAAGGCCCCCAGGAACTGGGCGTTCTCCACCTCTCGGTACGCTTCCTGATAGGGCGGTGGAAGCTGCGCGGGCAGCGCGGACGCATCGATGCTCCGGCTTCCTCCGACGAGAGGAATGGAGGCCGCGACGTCATCCACGGCCCGTCCCAGCCCACGCGCGATGTCGCCGCCGCGGAAGTCCCGCTCCGGGAAGTCAGCGAGGGCCATGCCTCGCTGCTTCAACTCCTCGCGCACCACCTCCATGGCGCCCAGGGCGCGCTTCAGCAGCTTGTCCTCGGCCAGCAGGCGCAAGAGCTGCCGCACCTCGTCGTCGTGGGTGGTGTGCAGGACGAAGAGGGCGAAGACTTCCGCCTTGGCCAGGCCGTGCTTCTCGACGGCGGTGGAGAGGAAGGCCGCGCGCTTCTTGAGGAGGACGCGGGCAGCCTCGGCCTCCAGGGGGCCCAGGGCGCCCAGCCGGACGGCGTTCCAGTCCGAGAGGGCCTCCACCAGCCGGGGCATGTCCGCTTGGCGCTGCAAGGCCAGGAAAGCCGCTGGTGTGGTGCATCCCAGGAAGGGCGCCAGCACTTCGTCGTCCGAGTCCAGGTGCGGCCACCCCGTGGGGACGTCCCCGCACACACCTGCCAGGGCCCCCACCACACGCAGGGGCGCCGTTTCTCCTCCGCCGGGATTCGGGGGAGACGGCGTGGCCCGGCGGCGGTGCAGAAGCGATCCGTCCGCGGACTCCGCGTCGAAGTCCTCGGGCGCATCATCCTCGGGGAGACTCGCGACAGCACCGCGCCCCAAGGCCGCAAGGGGTGTCGCGCCCGAGACGGCAGCCAGGGTGCCTCCAGGGCCCGCCCGTGAGGGCAGCGAGGCACACCCCGACGTCAGGAGGGCCAGGGCCAGCACCAGGCCCACCACGCCGCACGGCAGTCGCTCAGCGCGCATTGTCCACCCCCAGCCCCACGGCCGCGAAGGCTCCCGGCCGCAGCGTCCCTTCCACCGTCGGGAACAGCAGCGTGCCGCCCTGCCCCAGCGTGTAGAGGTTGCCTCCCAGGAAGCGCCACCGAGCCTCCCCCGAGACGAGGTAGCGCGCTCCCGGCTGTCCCATGGCCGTCGCCAGTCCGCCGACGCCCACCGTGAGGTTGCGGTGGAAGAGCTGCGCCTCCACCCGCCCGTCCACGTCCACCCGGCCCCAGGAGAAGGCCTCCACTCCCAGGGAGAGGAAGAGGTGTCGCTGGCGCATGCCACTCAGCCGCACCGCGTCCCAACTGAGAATCACTTCCCCGTAGGCGGAAGCCCCCTCCGGGAAGGACGCCTCCGCCAGCGGTACCGAGGCCGGGCCTGCCACCTGGAAGCGCGCCAACTCGTAGTCCGGGCCGAAGGCGCCCTGCCGGAAGCCTCCTCGCTGGAGGCGCCCCTCCAGGCGGGCCCGCATGTCCACCGTCGGCGTCAGCGCATCTACGCCCACGCCTGCCACCTGTCTCTTATACACATCT